>CAIOAQ010000021.1 GCA_903856025.1 uncultured beta proteobacterium | reverse complement strand
GGCTTAGCCTGACAAGTTCATACAGCCGATGAACTTGTCGCCTGATTCCATCCGGGCTCAATTCGCGGATTTTATGTTGTTGCGTGGCAACGTGGTGTGGACGCTGTCGATCCTTGAAATTGCTTGACGACGGCGCTTACGCACCCAGCAAAATTCGCAACATCCGACGCAAAGGTTCAGCAGCACCCCAAAGCAGTTGATCACCAATGGTGAATGCACCGACGTACTCCGGGCCCATGGCGAGTTTGCGAACACGCCCAACCGGAATGGTGAGTGTGCCGGTGACGGCCACAGGTGTCAGGTCTTTGATGGTGGCTTCACGGGTGTTGGGCACCACTTTGACCCAGGCGTTGTCGGCGGCAATCATGGCTTCGATGTCGGTGCTGGGGACGTTTTTTTTGAGTTTGAATGTCAGCGCCTGGCTGTGGCAGCGCATGGCCCCGACACGCACACAGAAGCCGTCAACCGGTGTTTCGGCACTGCCAAACAGTGCACCCTGGCCCAAAATTTTGTTGGTTTCGGCCATGCCTTTCCATTCTTCGCGCGATGTGCCCCAGCCGGGTTCATCGGACTGCTTGCCAATGCCCAGATCCTTGTCGATCCAAGGAATCAGGGAACCCCCCAATGGGACACCAAAATTAGCGGTTTCGGCAGCGGTCAGAGAGCGCTGCTTGGCGATCACTTTGCGGTCAATTTCCAGAATGGCGGACTTGGGGTCGTCCAGCAAGGCTTTGACTTCGGCGTTGAGCGTACCGTATTGGGTGAGCAATTCACGCATGTGTTGTGCCCCGCCGCCACTGGCGGCCTGGTAGGTTTGGGTGCTCATCCATTCCACCAAACCGGCTTTGTAAAGCGCGCCCACGCCCATCAACATGCAACTGACCGTGCAATTGCCGCCAATCCAGTTGTTACCGCCTTTGGCGAGTGAAGTTTGGATGACCGGCAGATTGACGGGGTCCAGGATGATGATCGCGTCATCCTTCATACGCAGTGTGGATGCTGCGTCAATCCAGTGACCGTTCCAGCCCGCTGTACGCAGCTTGGGGAAAACTTCGGTGGTGTAGTCGCCGCCTTGTGCGCTGATGATGATGTCGCACTTCTTCAGTGCTTCAATGTCGAAGGCATCCTTGAGTTTGGTTTCATTCTTGGCCATGGCCGGTGCAGCCCCCCCTGCGTTGGAGGTCGAGAAAAACACCGGTTCTATCAAGGCGAAGTCGCCTTCGGCTTGCATGCGATCGATCAGAACCGAACCCACCATGCCGCGCCAGCCCACCAAACCTACCAGATTGCCCACTTTCATTTTTGACCTTTCAAAATGTTGAATCAATGTATTCGAGTTATTCGCGCTTGCCGCTTACTTAAGTGCCTTCACCACCGCATCACCCATTTCTCTGGTGCTGACACGGGTACAGCCGTCGCTGTAGATGTCACCCGTTCGCAATCCTTGTGTCAGCACAGTTTTGACAGCAGTTTCAATGCGATCAGCGGCTTGTGGCTGGTTCAGACTGAAGCGCAACATCATGGCAGCACTCAAAATGGTTGCCAGCGGATTGGCAATGCCTTTGCCTGCAATGTCGGGTGCGCTGCCGTGGCTTGGCTCGAATAAGCCCTGGTTGCTGGCATTCATGGAGGCTGAAGGCAACATGCCGATGGAGCCGGTGAGCATCGATGCTTCGTCGCTCAATATATCGCCAAACATGTTGCCGGTGACGACCACATCAAACTTTTTGGGCGCGCGTACCAGTTGCATGGCGGCATTGTCCACGTACATGTGGTCCAGCGCGATGTCGGGGTATTGCTGGCCCACTTCGGTGACCACGTCTTTCCAGAACTGAAAGGTTTCCAGCACGTTGGCCTTGTCTACGCTCGTCACGCGGCCTTCAGAACCTGCGGCTTTGCGTTTGCGCGCGGCCTGGAAGGCCACGTGTGCAATGCGTTCAATCTCTGGTCGGCTGTAGCGCATGGTGTCAAACGCTTCCTCGGAACCCGGAAAGTGACCATCCACGGCGGTGCGGCGACCCCGGGGCTGACCAAAATAGATGTCGCCGGTCAACTCGCGAACGATCAAAATGTCCAAACCCGCAATGATTTCAGGTTTCAGGCTGGAAGCGCCCACGAGTTGTTCGTAGCAAATAGCGGGACGAAAATTGGCAAACAACCCTAGGTGTTTGCGCAGGCCCAAAATGGCTTG
>CAIOAQ010000020.1 GCA_903856025.1 uncultured beta proteobacterium | reverse complement strand
ATGCCTTTTTTCCGCCCACTAGTTGGCAGGTCAGCAACATCCATGGCGGCACCGGTGCCGCCAATGTGATACCGGGCCAGCTGGTGCTGGACTTCAATTTTCGCTTTTGCACCGAATCAACCCCCGAGTCGCTGCAACAGCGACTGTGCGCCGTACTGGATGCGCACCAGTTGGAATACGACCTGAGCTGGAGCATCAGCGGCCTGCCCTTTCTCACCCCGCCAGGTACCCTGGTGGACGCAGTCTGCGCCGCCATCACCGAAGAGACCGGCCTGCAGACCCAGCTCTCCACCAGCGGTGGCACCAGCGATGGCCGCTTTATCTCCAAAATCTGCCCGCAGGTAATCGAGTTTGGCCCCCCCAACGCCAGCATCCACAAGGTCAACGAACACATTGCCCTGGCAGACATTGAACCCCTGACCCGCATTTACCAACGCACGCTCGAAAACCTTCACCTGCAGTTACTGGCATGAAAAAAAATCTATCGGCCACGGGTGACCAATCGCTGCTGGCATGCGTCAATGCTGCAGCACAGCAACTCACCGATGCGGGCGTCGCCTTTGGGCACGGCACCACCAACGCATTTGACGAGGCCGCCTGGCTGGTCTTGTGGCAGTTGGGTTTGCCGCTGGACACCCATCTGACAGATGAAGCCTCCGAATCTTCCAAAGAAAATATACCAAATCGACTTGTAACCCCCGAAGAACAAGCGCAGATAGCTACACTTTTAGAAGCACGCATCCAAACCAGAAAGCCCGCCGCCTACCTCACCCATGAGGCCTGGCTGCAAGGCGTGGCGTTTTATGTGGACGAGCGCGCCATCGTGCCGCGCTCCCTGATTGCCGAGGTGCTGGTTGAAGGCAGCCTGGACTATTGGCTGGGCGACACCACCCACCGGGTGCTCGATTTGTGCACCGGCAACGGCAGCTTGGCCATCATGGCCGCCATGGTGTACCCGGACGTGTTTGTGCAGGCAAGCGACATCAGCCAGGATGCACTGGAAGTTGCCCGCATCAACGTCGACCGCCACGGCTTGCATGGCCGGATCAGCCTGCATCAAGGCGATGGTCTGCCACACAACGGAAGCCACTTTGACCTAATTTTGTGCAACCCGCCCTACGTCAACGCCCAAAGCATGGCGGAGCTACCGCCCGAATTCAAGGCAGAACCCGCCTTGGCGCTGGACGGCAACATGGCCGGGGGCAGCGATGGCATGGACTTTACTCGCCAACTCATTGCCCAGGTGGCGGGCAGCATGACAGAGCAAGCCATTCTGGTGCTTGAAGTCGGCCACGAACGCGCCCACTTTGAAGCGGCTTTTCCTGCGCTGGACGTGATGTGGCTCGCCACCAGCGCTGGCGAAGACCAGGTGTTGCTGGTCACCCGTGAGGCGCTGCTGGCGCACGCCGGGTCAGCGCCACAGTGATGATTCAGCCATGTCATTGAAGTTTCAGCTGGTTCCAGCCTCCAACCCGACCCACTACGACGCGTTCAAGAACCTGTTGCAGGAGTACGCCGAGCGTGACCTGTCTGATGCCTGCAACAGCACCATCTGGCGCGATATGGCTCAGCTGCCTGGGCGGCACGCACCACCCCAAGGTCAGGTGCTGCTGGCCTACGCCGGCGATGAGCTGGCAGGTTGCGGTGCCTTTGTGGCAACGCAAACTCCCGGTTTGGCCGAGGTCAAACGCGTCTACGTCCGGCCCGCTTTCCGCCGTCAGAAGCTGGCCCAAACCCTGACGGTGGGTTTGACCGAAAATGCCCGCCTGCGCGGCTACACCATGGCCGGTATTTGCACCTGGCCCGACAATAGCTCCGCATTGGCGCTTTACCGGCAACTGGGATTCACCCCCATTGCCTCGTTTCGGGAACCTGAAAAGGCGCACCTTCTATTTATGGGCCTGAATCTGGTGTCACACTGATCAACCGTCGGCACGCTGTGCCGCGAAATCGTGTCATCACAGTTACTATCTAAAATCAGCCCATGCGCTTATCTCTTCAACAAGTTAGCCTGATCCGCCAAAGCGTTGCCGAGGTAGCGGGTGCGAATGCGCACGTTTGGCTATTTGGCTCACGCGTGCGTGACGATGCCCGTGGGGGCGATGTTGATTTGCTGCTGGAACTTGACCACTGCGTCGCTGAGCCTGCCGCGCTGGCTGCGTCGTTAGCCACACGGGTCTCCCGTGGCATGTATGGCCGCAAAGTCGATGTGGTGTTATCGGCCCCTAATCTGGCCAAGCTACCCATCCACAGCGTGGCCATGGCTGAAGGCGTTCAGTTATGAAGCTGCCCCTTGCATTGTCTGAGCGCCTGCTATTTTTATCGCGGGTTGTCACCAAAGAATGCCAGCATCTGGTGGACACCGATCGGCGGCTGTTTGAGCATCCGCTCACCCAAGAACTTGCCTTGGTCATCAGTACTGATCCGGTTTTGGCTGAGCGGTTAGAAGCCTTTGTCAGCCGTTTTGGCCGCCTGCAAGACACTTTGGGTGACAAGCTTCTTCCCACACTGTTGACTGCTCTGGCCGAAACACCAGGAGCGGCCATTGACAACCTCGATAAAGCCGAAAAATTGGGCCTGATCCAATCTGCTGACCAATGGATGGACATGCACCGTCTGCGCAATCAGATGGTGCATGAATACATCGAAGACATGCTGGTTTTATCCAGCGCTTTGCGCACGGGACATGACTTCGTGCCCCGGTTGATGGACACCACACAGCGTTGCGTGGCAGAAATTGACCGATTGTTAGCCTCTTTTTCCACCTCGTAATCATCGGCATCGGCCGATGCTCAAATTTCCTTTACCAGCGTTCCTTTCCTTTTGATCACCCTTAAAAACGTAACCCTGCGCCGTGGCGCGAAAGTCTTGCTCGACGGCGCGTCGGTCACACTCAATCCTGGCGAAAAAGTCGGTTTGGTGGGGCGCAATGGCGCGGGCAAATCCAGCCTGTTTGCGCTCTTCAACGGCGTTTTGCATGAGGACGGCGGCGAATATTTCATTCCGTCGCAATGGCGCATGGGCCAGGTCGCCCAGGACATGCCTGAGACCGAGCAATCCGCCACCGACTTTGTGGTCGATGGTGACACCACCCTGCTCGCCGCTCAACAAGAAGTCACTGCCGCCGAGGCCACCGACGACTACGACCGCATGGCCCACGCCTACATGGCCTTGCAAGACGCGGGCGCACATGATGCACCGGCACGCGCCCAGGCGTTGATCCAGGGGCTGGGTTTCAAAACAACCGAACTGGACAACCCGGTCAACAGTTTCTCAGGCGGCTGGCGCATGCGCTTGCAACTGGCCCGCGCCCTGATGTGCCCGAGCGACTTGCTGCTGCTGGACGAGCCCACCAACCACTTGGATTTGGACGCGCTGGTGTGGCTGGAAGCCTGGTTGAAGCGGTACGAAGGCACGATGATTGTCATCAGCCATGACCGCGAATTTCTGGACGCGGTGACCAACGTCACGCTGCACATTGAATCTGCAAAACTGGTGCGCTACGGCGGGAACTACACCAAGTTTGAGGACATGCGCGCTGAAAAGATGGAGCTGCAACAGGCCGCCTATTCCAAGCAGCAAGACAAAATTGCCCACCTCAAGAAGTTCATCGACCGCTTCAAAGCCAAGGCCAGCAAGGCCAAACAGGCGCAAAGTCGGGTCAAGGCGCTGGACCGCATGGAAAAAATCGGGCCTCTCCTCGCCGAGGCCGACTTCACCTTCGAATTCAAGGAGCCCGCCAACCTGCCCAACCCGATGTTGTCGATGTCGGGCGTCAGTTTTGGCTACCCGCCACCGGACGACGCGCCAGAGGGCACACCGCCGACCGTGATTGTCAAAAACGTCAGCAAATCGGTGCTGGCCGGGCAGCGCATCGGTATTCTGGGTGCCAACGGCCAGGGCAAATCCACGGTGGTGAAAACCATTGCACGCGATTTGCAGGCCATCAGCGGCGAGATCACCGAAGGCAAGGGTCTGAACATTGGCTACTTTGCGCAGCAAGAACTGGACGTGTTGCGCCCAGATGAAACCCCGCTGGAACACATGATTCGCCTGGTGAAAGACATGACCGCCGCCGGCAAAATCATCGGCCAGGCCACCCGTGAACAAGACCTGCGCAGTTTTCTGGGCACCTTCAACTTTGGTGGCGACATGGTCAAACAGGCCGTGGGCAGCATGAGCGGGGGTGAAAAAGCCCGCCTGGTGTTGTGCATGATCGTCTGGCAGCGCCCCAACCTGCTGCTGTTGGATGAGCCCACCAACCATCTGGATTTGGCCACCCGCGAGGCGCTGGCGATGGCGCTCAACGAGTTTGAAGGCACGGTGATGCTGGTCAGCCACGACCGTGCCCTGTTGCGCTCGGTGTGTGATGAATTCTGGATGGTGTCACGCGGTGGCATCGAGCCGTTTGACGGCGATTTGGACGATTACCAGCGTTACCTTTTGGACGAAGCCCGCCGCCAGCGCGAAGCCATTCGCGAGGCCAACAGTGCCGCCGCCAAGGCCGAACGCAAAGCCCAAGCCGAAGCGCTGGCTGCAGCCGCCAAGGTCAAGGCCAAACCGGCGCCGACTGGTTCACTCAAACGCAAATTAACCGACATTGAAGCCCGCATGGCCACCCTGCAGGGTGAAGGCACGCTGCTCGAAGCCCACCTGTGCCAGTCCCCGCCCCCGGCAGATTTTGCCAACCAGGGCAAGCGCTTGAAAGCAGTCAATGAAGAGTTGCAGGTTCTTGAGGAGCAGTGGCTAGCCGTGTCTAGCGAAATAGAAGCCGCTGCAGTCTGAAAACTGTCAATGATCGCCATACTTTGTGCCTGACCCGCAGAGGTGCTTTTATGCATCAATGTGGTTTTGGCGCGGCCTTCGCTAGTTCAGAAATCAGTTCGGAAATGCGTGCCATGGCAGACTGGTATACGGCACTGTCCTCGCGCTTATCAACGGCCATCACCATCACCATGAGAATGTCATCCTGAACCCCATAAACCAAACGGTAGCCCTGCTTGCGCAGTTTGATTTTGTAGTGGCCGGCCAATGCACCATGTAACTCCCCGCCTGGCACATGCGGGTTATCCAGGCGTTTCTTCAGCAGTTTTCTCAAGACTTCTTTGACAGACCCGTCCAGTGCCTGCCACTCGGCCCAGGCGCTTGGAACAAATTGCAATCGATACTTATGTTTGGGGAGCGCCTCAGATGGCATCGATGTCCACCTCAATGGCGCGAGAACGCTCGCCCATACGAGAGAGCACAGTGCGATGCAAATCCTGATCTGACAACTCTTCAAGCAGCGCTTCAAAGAGGGCCGGCTCAATCATGTAAAAAGCAGCCTTGTTATGGTTCAACACAGCCACAGGCTTGCTTTTGGCATCGCGCAACACCGCAGCCGGATTCTTTTTGAATTCGGACATGCTGATCATGACATCGGAATAAATTGCTTCCATTAAATAGCTCCATATTAAGAGCTTAGTATAGCGCTTATAAGCATATTTTGTGTTGTTTCAAGCAGCTGAGACAACGGTTCTGGTTGTTCCTTATTAGCAAAAACAGCCTTGCCCAAAAAAGTAGACATTGTTTAAAGCAACGGTAAAGCGGGGTAGGATTCAGCGGCGGTGCTAAGCAATTTTGGTGGCCAAGCCATAAAAGCGTGGTGATCCAATGCGATTGCTTTAAGTCACTAAAGTACCTCAGCGCGCACCAAACCCATTTAAAACGGTTCGAATGGTCTTATAGGCGATCAGCATGTCCAGTGCCATGGAGTAGTGGGCCACGTAGTACAGGTCATAGCTGAGCTTGACGACAGTCCCATCTTCACTGTCGGCGTAGCCTTGCTGCATTTGTGCCCAGCCGGTGAGCCCGGGGCGCACCAAATGCCGGTAGGTATAGGACGGAATCCTTGTGGCAAATGCCTCTACAAACTGATTTTGTTCGGGTCGTGGGCCAATCAGGCTCATGTCTCCCATCAACACATTGACCAGTTGCGGCAATTCGTCCAGGCGCATACGGCGAATGCGCTGCCCAACCCTGGTGATGCGCTCGTCCTGCAATTGCGCAAAACGTGCAGACTGTGGTTGCGCCTCGTGGCGCATGCTGCGAAATTTCCAAATCTTGAACGAGCGTCCGTCACGGCCGACTCTGATCTGACTGAATAACACCGGCCCCGCAGAATCGAGCCTGACCGCCATGGCCACTGCCAAGCACAAGGGCAGCCAAATAGGCAGGGTAAGCAACACCACTGTCACATCCATCACGCGTTTGGCCACGTCATAGGCGGGGTTGCCGTCCAACTGCCATAGTTCGTCTTGCCCACCGGGCAGGACTTTACGGCCTGTAAGCAGCTCTACCACGGCCTCCACGCTGTACAGGCGAACATGACTGAGCTTGAGCATAGCCAGAATGCGGCTGCGTTCATCGGTGAGCGAAACATGACGGTCAATCACCACACCATCGGCAACCAGGTGCTGATCTGACTCGCACAGATTTGACGACCATGGCAATAAGCGAATGTCTTGGCGGCTCAATATGTCGGCACTGCAAAAACACGCCAACATGGGAGGCACCGTGTCATCCAGACAAACCAGCTGGAGCCCATGGTGGCGCCGCTGGCGCCAGTCCCCCAGTGCGAACCAGGCAGTGGACAAAAGGTACACCAGCAGCACAGCGCCCCGTGAATAGGCAATCTGCATCAATGCAAAGGCCAACATCAGCAGAAAAAATGGCATCAAGGTGGTTAGAAATAGCAGGCTGGTGCGCTCGGCAACTGGCAAGCCTGCACCGCGGTAAATCCAGTGAGCTGCCAGCGCGTATGGCAGGGCGCACCATAAAACGGTGTGTTCAAACTGAAACGTCACCCACTGGGCTTGGTGCAGCACCAAGGCGATCCCGTAGCTTGCCATGAGCACCAGTGAACCGGCCAAAGACCAGGCGAGTTGCGCACCTTGGCGCTGTGCCGTGGACGAAGCCAATGAACGAACACCATAGGCATTGTTGGAATTTTGAGGCGCAATGAACATGATTTGAGGAAGTATAGATAGTTCGCCTCAGCGCAAAACTGCAGGACAAACCTGTCGCCAGGTCCAGACGGAGTCAGGGGTTGTCATTGAGCCTATTCCCCGGAAGTATCAGAACAAAAGCAAACTTCAAAGGGCAGGTCTAATAGGTCCACCGATAGCCGGTTTTATCAGGCCTAGCTGCCCCCGTTTTTCTCAAATTTTAAGTATGCCTTGCTGCCCCATGATGGCAAAGCGTACCTGTTGTCGGTTGCACCAGCGTGCCGGGCCGCCACCAAAACGGGCCTGCAACCCTGCTGTTCATCATGATTTAGGATCAATGCTCACCACCGTGGCAAGAGGTAAAAACAACT
>CAIOAQ010000019.1 GCA_903856025.1 uncultured beta proteobacterium | reverse complement strand
GCTGGTCTGTTGCATGCTGCCCTGGGTGAAGTTGCGGCTGGTGGCCACGGTGCGCACACCCAGGCCGACCTGGAGGCCGGTGGGCAGGGTGCTTTGTTCGGCGGTGTTGGAGCCGACCTGGCGCAGGTTTTGGTACATCAGGTCTTCAAACACCGCAGTGGCGCGCTTGAAGCCGTTGGTGGATACATTGGCAAGATTGTTGGAAATGACATCCAGCTGCATTTGCTGGGCTTCCATGCCGGTTTTTGAAATCCAGAGCGAGTTAATCATGATGGTGTCCTGAAAATATCAACCTTGCACGCTGAGCAACTGGGCAGCGGAGCGATCATTGGCTTCCGCTGTGGTCATCAAACGGGTTTGAGTGTCAAACTGACGAGCGGCCTGGATCATGCCGACCATGGTTTCAATGGCATTGACGTTGGAACCTTCTATCACCCCCAATTGCAGGCGTGCCGTGGCATCGTTGGTCATCGGGTCGCCAGATGTGGTTCTGAACAGACCGTCTGTTCCTCGCTTTAGTGGGTCATCTGCTGTGGGGGTGGCCAGCTTCAGCCGACCAATGCTGCTGGGGGGCTGTTTGCCCACTTTGGCAGTGAGTGTGCCGTCAGAACCCAGCGTTACTTCTGCTCCTGTAGGCACGGTGATGGGCGAGCCACTGTCGTTCAGGACGGTGAGTCCTGTGTTGGTTTTCAAGGTGCCGTCGGAGGCTACTTCAAACGAACCGTTGCGGGTGTAGGCCTCAGTGCCATCCGTTGCCTGTACGCCAAACCACGCGTTGCCGGTCGTCATGGCATCCATCGCCCGCCCGGTACGCTGAGGTGCACCTGGACGATCAGAGAATCCTGATGTGGTTTCCAGCGCCATAACTCTGGTGGTGGCCCCGTCGCCACGCACCGGTACAGACCTGTAAGTGGACAATTCGGCGCGAAAACCGTTGGTGGACACATTGGCGAGGTTGTTGGCCAGCACCGCCTGCCGATTTTCGGAGGCTTTGGCACCCGTCATGGCTGTGTAAATCAAGCGGTCCATGGCATCTTCCAGTCAAGCGTTTCAGGTACAGCGCTGCTCAGCGCAGATTGACCAAAGTAGACATCACCTGGTCTTGCGTTTTGATGGTCTGCGCATTGGCCTGGTAGGCCCGCTGCGCGGTCATCATGTTGACAAGTTCAGAGGTCAAATCGACGTTGGACTCTTCCAGGGCACCGGATTGTAGAGAGCCAAATTTGCCGGTACCTGGCGCACCTTGAACTGGCTGACCAGACGTGAATGTGGCAGCCCAGGCGTTGCTACCGAGAGGCGATAGACCCTGAACATTGCGAAAATCAGCCAGCGTGACCTGTCCAGCAGACTGGGTTTGTCCGTTGGAATAGCGCGACGTGATGATACCGTCGACACCGACGCTCAGGCCAGTGAGTTCACCCGCGGTGTAGCCATCTTGTGTTAGATTCGACACGGCAAAGGCGGTTCCGTACTCTGTGGCCTTGCTGATATCCAGCTGCGCAGTGAACGTTCCATTGGTTCCGATGGCGGGGTTCGGAGAAGTGAGGGTCAAGGGTGTTGTCGTTGTCGGCGAGGTCAATTTGCCGTTGGCATCAAATTTCATTTGAAACAGTGCGCCAGAGGGTTGCAGTGCCGTCGCAGCAGGGATGACAGCTGCGACAGGGTTTTGTCCCGCAATTGCATAGGTTGGATATTGGATCAGCAGGCCGTTGGCGTAGGTGGGTAAGGCGTTGTTGCCGTTGGCGGTGTTTGTGGCTGTGTTGGAGACATCAAGTGCGTCATTTTTGACATTGAGCGCAGTATTCGTTGTATTGAGCGCAGAATTTGTTGCATTGGTGACCGCAATTGGGCCATTGGCGGTGAGTGCAGCAGTGCCCGCGGCCACGGTGGTCGCGTCGTAGACATCCCATGTGTCTACGAGTACGCCGTTGGCCAGATCAGGCCCTGTTTTTACAAAATTCAAGCTAACTGGAACTTCCACGCCTTGCGAGTCAAATGCGACCAACGATGTGCCGTAGGTGGTGATCGGTGTGGGCGGTGTGACACTGGTTGCTGGCTTGGCGCGCGCGTCCAGGTTAAATTCAGCATTGATGGTCGTGGTGGCACTTGCGGCGATCGGTGCGGCGGTGGGCAGTACCAGTTTTTGAATCGTCGTACTCGTAGGTAAGCCTGCTTTGTCTGTGGGATAGCCCATCACATTGGCACCGGTGTTGGTGACAATGTTGCCACTTTTGTCCAGTTTGAAGGATCCATCTCGGGTGTAAGCCGCGGTGCCATCAGGCTGGGTAAGCTGAAAAAATCCCCCACCATTGATGGCTACGTCCAGATTGTTTCCCGTGGTGGTGATGTTGCCTTGGGTGAATTGCTGGGAAATTGTCTGAACATTCACACCAATACCGGCACCTCCGGTGCCGCCTGCGCCCAATGAGGACGCAATAAGATCGCCAAATTCGGTGCGCGAAGATTTCATGCCTGTGGTGTTGGCGTTGGCAATGTTGTTGCCGATGACGTCCAAGCTCCGACTGGAGGCAGTGAGTCCTGAGAGACCTGTTTGAAATGACATGATGGTTTCCTTTTGGCTGAGGTAAATTAGAGAATGGCTTGGACACTGCTATAGGGGACGGGGGAACGGTTTTGAAACTGCATATTCATGCTGCCGTTTAACATACCCACCGAGACCACGGTGTCTTGTGCCAGGGGAGTTGCCGTGACAGGCTGACCGCCCAAAGTAGCTTGAACCTGGAAGGTGGGATTCCCGCCGCCTTGGTAGTTGGATGCGTCCCAATTAAAGTTCACACGGCCGGCATTGCTGGCCCCGACATCGATGGTGTCAACCACTTGCCCGCCTGGGGACATGACTTGAACCTTGACACTGTCGGCCTGGCCTGCCAGGTCAATGGCTCCGCTGGCGACACCATTTACGGGGGTCAGTACATTGCTGTCTACCAGCACGTTGTGTCCCACCATGCCGCTACCCTGGAGCATCTGCATCGTGTTGAATTGAGTTGCGATACTTGTGAGCGTGGCATTGACCTGCTCTATGCCTGATACAGTGCTCATCTGGGCCATCTGCGTGGTCATTTGAGCGTTGTCCATCGGGTTCATGGGGTCTTGGTTGTTGAGCTGGGCTACCAAAAGTTTCAGGAATCGGTCCTGCGATGCAGCTGCAGTGGTCGTGCTGGTGCTTGTGCTGGTCCCAGATGCCGCAGTTGTTGTGCTGGAAGCAGTAGAAGAAGTAGTTCCGGTAAGCATGGTGTTAGCCTCTTTTAAAAATTACTGACCCATCTGCAACGTTTTGAGTAGCAGCGTTTTAGCAGTGTTCATCACTTCAACGTTGTTTTGGTATGAACGCGACGCAGAGATCATGTTGACCATTTCCTCAACAGGATTTACGTTGGAATAATTGACATACCCGTCGGCATCCGCAGACGGGTGGTTGGGGTCGTGGATGCGTTTGAACGGTTGGTTGCTTTCAGTGATGGCATTAACTTTTACGCCGGCGGTGGCCTCTGAGCCCATTGGCACAGTTTGAAACACCACCTGCCGGGCCTTGTAGCCCTGACCATCCGGTCCAGCCACCGCGTCCGCATTCGCCAAGTTACTGGCCACCACATTGAGTCGCTGAGACTGCGCACTGATTGCGCTGCCAGAAACATTAAAAATTGAAAACATGGACATGACAGATCTCCAGTGCGCCCAGGCCTATTGCCCCTGAATGGCGCTCAAAATGGTTTTTGAATAACCGTTGATGAAGCGCAGGGTAGATTCATAACGCACAGAGTTATCTACAAAACTTGACCGTTCACGGTCCAGATCCACGCTGTTGCCGTCAACGCTGGGTTGGCTTTGCACGGCATATGCGGTCCCAGAACCACTCAGCTCACTTTGATTGATACCCGAAAGTGCGAGGTGCCTCGGATCGGTTGAGGTCGAGGTGCTGTTTGCGCTGGTTTGCATGGCAATTTTTGGCAAATTCCCAGACGAAGCGCCTGTCATCTGCGACAGTGTTTCCTTGAAATTGATGTCGCGTGCGACGTAGCCGGGCGTGTCAGCGTTGGCAATGTTGCTTGCGATGATGCGCTGACGTTCTGCACGCAGCACCAAGGCATTGGCGTGTATATCCAATTCACTGGTCATTTGAGCAAACATTCAACACCTCAACTTTCATGAATCAGGCATCCATTGCGTGAACGCGGAAACTTATCTGATGGATGATTATGAAAACCCTTTTGTTTTTCTAAAACGCAAATAGAGATGCAAACACGGCTCACTTCGCGATCTATGTTTGCATGGAATTGTCTAAAGTGAAGTTCCCATGAGAAAAACCATGTCAACACCTTACCTATTCGTCGCACAAGGCATGCGTGCATTCGTCAGGCTGTGGCTGGTGATTCTTGTTGTTTCCATGGCTGGTACCGGCGTTTGGGCGCAGATGCCCGTTGTTGGCGATGATGCTGACGCATCTGCAATCTACGCGCGCGCCCAGACCTGGCTGGATAAGAATTTGAGCGAAAGTGCCATGGGCTTGCCACTTCGAATGGAGGTGGTGGTCGGTGAACTGGATCGGCGGTTGCATTTGGCACCTTGTGAACAAGTTGAACCGTTTATTCCTCCGGGAACACGTTTATGGGGGAAAACACATCTGGGCCTGCGGTGCAGTCGCGGTCCCACCAAATGGAATGTGTTTTTACCTGTCACCGTCAAAGCCTTTGGCTTGGCGTGGGTCGTTAAGGGGTCCGTTGCACAAGGCGCTGTACTAAACGAGGCGGATGCGTTGAGGGTGGAAGTAGATTGGGCTGAACAAAAAAGCCCGATCGTTGCCAACTTGGCGGATTGGGTGGGTCATACGGCGATGCGCAACTTGTCGACCGGGCAGTCGTTGCGTCAGGACATGCTCAGAGCCACGCAGGTGTTTCAAGCTGGCGCGCAGGTCCAGGTGCAGGCAGAAGGCTCGGGCTTTCAGATTGCGACCAGTGCACAAGCACTTTCTGCGGGGGTGGTCGGGCAGTCCGCCAGGGTACGAATGGACAACGGGCATATCATGTCCGTGCAAGTACTGGACAGTCGTACAGTGAGGTTGTTGCTGTGAATGTTTCTGAAAATCTTGAAATAAGGTTAAAGTCGGACCAGAATTTGCCGAAAGTGATCCTACGAGGCTACATAAATCGTAGTTTTGGAGAACACCATGAAGATCAGTCAACCGTCCGACAATCCCGTTGCCATCAGCAATCATGCAGCTACTGTGTCCGCCAAAAACGGACCGGCGGCGAGCACGTTGGCAAAGGCGACGGCGAGCAAAAGCACCCAATCCGCTGGGGTCGCTGTTTCGGTGTCGACACTGGTGCGCTCTTTGGACGCAGCCAACCAGGGCGAAACACCCGATGTCGATGCCGCAAAGGTGCAAGAGGTACGCGCTGCCATGTCGCAAGGCACGTATGTGGTCAATCCGGAAGTGATCGCCGACAAATTGTTGTCCAACGCCCAGGAAATGCTGACACGCAACCGCGGGTAAGTCGTTTTTTCCTGGTTTTTGAGGAAAAACCATGAATGCAATTTCATTGCAAAGCCAGTTGAGTCAATTTGAATCTCAATTGGCTTTTTTGTCTGATGCGCTTGTTCAACACCGTCCAACCGAAGTGCTGAGCGCTGCGAGCGATTTGCAGGTTGTAGCTGTGGCATTGTCAGCAGCCTTGCCAAAAATGGCGATTGGTCTGAAAAATAGCAATTCTGACCAACTGCGCGTCAAGGCGATTGCAGCGAAATTGGCTTCACTGCGCGAGGTGTTAATTCGGCAAAATGTGGGGGTTAAATTGGCGTTGACCGCACTGATGCCCGCAACTCAAACTTCGACGTACGCACCGCAAACTGGGCTTTCTGTACGTGGACCGTATGGCAGTGCAGGCAGACAAAGTGGTGAGTTCAAAGCCTTTTCAATCTAAATCGTTTCTATCTTAGTGCGTTCGCATTTTTGCGCGCAAACGGGCGATCGACTGGCTGTGCAACTGGCACACACGTGATTCTGTGACATCGAGTACGGCCGCGATTTCTTTCAAATTCATGTCCTGCTCGTAGTACATGCTCATGATGTATTGTTCACGCTCTGGTAGGTTTTTTATGGCCGCCACCAGAGCTGAACGCAGTCTTTGATTTCGTAACACATTGAGTGGGTCTGCATCCGGGTCGCCAAGGTGGCGGTCAAGAAAACTGTCATCATCATCTTGGTTATGGGTCATGTCCTCCAGGTAAACTAGTTGCGTGCCCCTGACTTTGCCGAGCAGGGTTTGGTAGTCCGACAAGGTCATACCAAGATCTTTTGCAATCTCGCTCTCCATGGGGCTGCGGCCCAGTTGGTGTTCCAACTTGCGCATAGATACTTCAATTTCTTTCTGACTCTTGCGCACCCCACGTGAGACCCAGTCATTTTCCCGAAGTTCATCCAACATGGCGCCACGGATTCTCTGAGTGGCAAAGGTTTCAAATTGGACACCCTGGGTCGCTTCAAACCGAGTCAATGCCTCAGATAAGCCCATCAAACCGACCTGAATCAGGTCGTCCACCTGCACGTTGGCGGGTAGTTTCGCCATCATGTGATGCGCGAGCTTGCGTACCAATGGCTGGTATTGGCGAATCAGGGCATTTCGATCAAGTTGACCCTTGGCGGTGTACATCAATGCGTCCTTGGTATGGGGTGACGTTCCAAAAATACGGCATTTTCCAACAGCTGCAGGGCCAGGCGGTTGATCTCGTGATGAGACGCTTCGCCCGTGTTTGCCGCTGACACCGTGATGGGTTTCACAGTGAGCCCTAAAAATGACATGGCGCAGTCCTGGAGATTCTGGATAGGTTCTGTCATACCAGCGGTTTTGCTGCTTCCAACGGCAATGTTAGCAACAGTTGGATGCAAACCGGCTTCCAGTAGCAACTGTTTCATGGCTTGGTATGCGGTGAGCGACGAGACTTTGAGAGGTGTGACGACCAACAACGGGCTCAAATCACGGTCTTTAAGTAGCATGCTGAGCACATTGGCATTGGCATAGAGCACCACCAGCGCAAATTTTCTGAAACAATCTCCAAGCGCGTCGGGATTGAATCCGATACCAGCAAGATCTGCCAGGCCAACCGCTGCAGGTAGCACCGACCAAGCGACTGTGTCCTGATCTTCTGGAACATGGCCCATGGGATCAGTCATAAGGTGTACCAAGCCTGGATTTTGATCAGATTCGCTTGCGTGACCATCCAGCACCACCACCGGTAGGCCCATGTCGACCCACGTGGTACACAGGCTCCAGAGCAAAGGCAATTCGCCCTGCTGATTGCCATGGCTTGCAAAGGCAACTAGTTTTGGAGACATTTGCAAAGCCATGCCTTGCAAACCTGCGGCTTGGTTAATACCATGCTCAAGCATGAAGTTGACCCAAGTTCACAGGGGTGCTGTCTGCAAAAATGAAGCCCAGGTCAGCGGTTTTCGGGTCAAAGGCCGATTTGAATGGGGCGCGCATGGAGGCTGCAATCAGCTTGGTTGCGTCAGCTCGTTCCCAGTCTTCGGGCACCTTTTGCCCCATGGTGATGCCTCGAAGCAGCAACTGGTGGCGTATCACGGTATCCAGTGCCGGACCCACTTTGGCAGCTTCATCTACTTTGGAAAGGATGGCTTGTTGAACCGCACCAGCCTTGAAAGACGTGACGACATCTTCCAGGGTGTCGCCGTGGCCACCCGCATTGAGCACCAACAAGCGGTTGACTCCTGGCAAATCTAGCAAGTCGAGCATATCGCGCTTGCGCGGGTCGCTTGGAGCGATGCCGGTGGTGTCAATAAGAACCATTTTTTTCGCCGACAACAAGCCCAGCAAGTCTTGCAAAGCGGCGCGATCATGGGCAAGGTGCGCGACCACGCCCAGCATGCGACCGTAGGCCCTTAGTTGTTCATGTGCACCTACGCGGTAGGTGTCCAATGTGATCAAACCTACGCTGTTGGCACCGTGTGTGCGCGCGCATAAACCGGCTAGTTTCGCTGCGGTGGTGGTTTTGCCGACACCGGTAGCACCAATCAGTGCGTAGATGCCACCTTCTTCATGAATGGCGCGGGTGTTAGCGTCTGTGCGCACGTTACGCGTCAAAATATCGATGACCCAACGCATAGCGTCGGGGACAGCGATGTTTTCCGGCATGTGTTCCAGGATAGTGCGTGACAGCGACGGCGAGTAGCCCGCGCGGATCAGTTTGAGCATTAGGTTGGAGTGAATGGGGTTTTGGCGTGCTTGCCCTAACCAGGTCAATGTGTTGAAACGGTCTTCAATCAATGATTTCATGGCGTGGAGTTCATCCACAATGCCCTGTGGTACGGTTGACGTTGCCGCAGTCGTTCCTGATGCGACTGGTAATTTTGGGCTTGATTTCAATGTGGGCGCGGGGCTAACTTTGGCTGGAGCCTGTGCAGGTTGAGCTGTCGGGCTGGCGATCCATGGTTTGATGGTGCGTGCCTGGGGAACTGTGTTGTCGCTTTTTTGTTGTGGATTCAGGGCTTCGTGGCGACGACGGAGCATGCGTTCGCGCACATAGTCCTGAAACGAGAGGGTGCTCATCGCCAATTGGGTGGTGTCGTCGACTACATTGCTGTTGGGGTCTGCCTGAGGTTGCGCAATCGGTGCGCGAAGTGGTCCACGGGACAGACCACTACCTTGACGGCTTGTCGCATTTCGGTCAAGTTCGGCCAAAGTATCCTCGCCGGTAGCTACCACCTCAATGCCGGAGGCCGTTGGACGGTTCGACAAAATCAATGTGCCGTCGCCAAAGGTCATGCGCGCTTTGGCTAGCGCTTCGCGGGCTGTGGGGGCGGTAAATCGTTGAATGTTCATGATGCTGCACCTTTAAGGATGGGGCCAATGCGAATGGTGTGCGACTCAGGGATCTCGCTGTGCGCGAGTACCTGTAACCGTGGTGCAACACGCCGCACTAGGCGTGCAATCGTGCTGCGAATGGGGTCTGGCACCAGCAGGCAGGCCGGAATACCAATTTCTTCCTGTTTGAGTGCCACCTCCGCGGCTCTTTGTGTCAACAGATCAGCCACACCAGGGTCCAGTGCCTGTCCCTGTCCGGTGGTGTTGCCTAGGGCCTGCATCAGCAGGCGTTCCAACGGTGGGTCAATCGCGATGACATTGAGTTCGTGAACAGGGCCGTAAATTTGTTGAACGATGGCAGGAGACAATGCCACGCGCACACGCTTTGCAAGTTCTGTCGGGTCAGTGATCGTGGTAGCGTGTTCGGCAATGGACTCGATGATGGTGCGGATGTCGCGAATGTGCACAGACTCCTCCAGCAGCAACTGCAAGACCTTTTGGAAAACGGCGATTGAGACCATTTTTGGAACCACTTCTTCGATCAGTTTTGGAGCTAATTTGCTCACATGCTCCACCAGTTGCTGGGTTTCTGTGCGGCTCAACAATTTGGCTGCTTGTACTTGCATCAAGTGTGACAAATGGGTGGCCATCACGGTCTCGGAATCAACCACGGTAAATCCGGCCATTTGTGCGGCTTCTTTTTGCGCAGCATCAATCCAGTGCGCTGGCAAGCCAAAAGCGGGATCTGTGGTGGCGGTGCCAATCAAAGGGGTGGTGATGCCACCGGGATTAATTGCCAAAAATTGTCCTGGGAACGCCTCGCCTTCACCAACAATCACGCCACGCAGGGTGATGCGGTAGCCACTCGGTTTGAGTTCCAGGTTGTCACGCACATGCACAGGGGGTGGCAAAAATCCAACCTCTTGCGCAAACTTTCGACGTACACCCTTGATGCGGGTGAGCAAATCGCCCTGGCGATCTTTGTCGACCAAAGTGATCAGGCGGTAGCCCAACTCCAGTCCCAGTTGATCCACCGGTTGCAGATCATCCCAACTGGCTTCACCATCGGCTGAACCGGATGCAACCGATGTGAGTTCGCTGACTTCTAGGGGGGGTGGTTGATGTGAGAGTGCCCAAGCTGTGTAGCCGAGAATTGCTGCGATGCCAAGAAATACGATATGCGGCATTCCCGGGATGATGCCCAAAATGCCCATTATGGTGGCGGTGATGCCAAGCACCTTGGGCGAAATGAACATTTGTGTGACGATCTGGCTGCTCAGGTCATTTTCCTTGCCAACACGTGACACCACCATCGCTGCAGCCACAGAGATCAGCAAGCCGGGAATTTGCGCAACGAGCGCATCACCTACTGCCAGCAAAATGTAGGAATCGGCGGCTTGACTCGCTGATAGTCCGTGCTGCAACACCCCTACGGTGAAGCCGCCAAAGATATTGATCAACAAAATTAAAATGCCGGCCACTGCATCACCACGGACGAACTTGGAAGCACCGTCCATGGAGCCAAAAAAGTCGGCTTCTTCAGACACTTCTGAGCGACGGCGTTTGGCCTCTTTCTCGTCGATCAGGCCAGCATTCAAGTCCGCATCCACGGCCATTTGCTTGCCGGGCATCGCGTCCAATGCAAAACGTGCGGACACTTCGGCAATCCGCTCTGCACCTTTGGTAACCACCACAAAATTGATCACCACCAAAATCGAGAACACGATCAATCCAACGGCGAAGTTGCCGCCGATCAAAAAATGGCCGAAGGCTTCAATCACTGCGCCGGCAGCGCCAGCACCAGTGTGACCTTCAAGAAGCACCACACGAGTAGAAGCCACGTTCAGCGACAGGCGCATCAGGGTGGTCAGCAGCAAAACTGCCGGAAATGCAGCAAAGTCCAGCGGCTTGAGCATGTAAGCGGCCACCATCATCACCATCAGCGCCACGGCGATATTGAACGTGAAGAAGGTGTCCAGTATCCATGGTGGCAAGGGCAGCACCATCATTGACAGAATGGCAACCACCAGCATGGGGGCAGCGGCACCCTTCATCAAGGCAGAGTTGCTGCCTAACCAGGTTTTGAAAGCGTGGAAGGACAAGTTCATGGTGTGTCAGTGGTGGCGACTACTTTGGACATCGGGTCGAGTTCTGGTGGCACATAGGGCAGTGGCGGTTCGCCCGGCATAGGACCAGTACCATTCATGGCTGCTTTGAGTCGGTAGATGTAGGCCAGCACCTGCGCAACGGCTGTGTAAAGACTGGTTGGAATGTCTTGATCAATCTCAGCGTTGGCGTACAAAGCGCGTGCCAACATGGGTGACTGCAACACAGGAATGTCATGCTCCTTTGCAAGATCCCTGATCCTGAAAGCGAGTAGGTCAGCACCTTTTGAAATAACCCTGGGCGCCGCCATTTTGCTGTCGTCATACTGCACGGCAACGGCATAGTGCGTGGGGTTCATCAGTACAAAATCTGCCTTGGGCACGGCCTTGATGCTGTTGCCGTTGGCAATATCTCGCTGGCGCTGGCGCAGACGTCCCTTCATTTGCGGGTTGCCGTTAGATTCTTTGTTTTCCTGCTTCATTTCCTGATGCGACATCTTCATGTGTGACTTGTGCAGAAATTTTTGCAGAGGTACATCCACCATTGCCACCACCAGCACCACCAGCAGCATCAAACTCATGCCATGGGTCAACCAGTCCGCTAACACACCGATCGATCTTGCGGAGGGCTGCAACATCAATGAGGCCATCGTATCCAGTCCCGAGGACAAATAACTGAAGCCTACCGCCAACAGCATGGCTGCGATGAAGGACATTTTCAGCACCTCGGTGGCCTTGTCTTTGGTGAACATGCGCCCAAAGCCGCTCATGGGGTTCACACGGCTGAAGTCTGGAATGATGGGTTTCAAACTTGTGACCCAACCGCTGACGGCCACCGTGCTGACAATGCTGATCAGGCTGACAATCACGCCGAAAACCGCACTGGCGGTCAGACCCACTACGACCATGGTCTGCAAACGGTTCGTCATGGTTGACGGATCTTGAACGGATTTCGAATCAAACAAAAGCTGCCAACTCACTGCAT
>CAIOAQ010000018.1 GCA_903856025.1 uncultured beta proteobacterium | reverse complement strand
CGTCGTGTGTTGTTGTCGTCGATGCCCGGTTACGCACCCACTGAAGTGACGATTGCAGGTGTGTTGCATGAGTACTCTTCGATTGACGGCGTTCACGAGGATGTCGTAAACATTTTGTTGAATCTGAAAGGTGTGGTCTTCAAACTTCATAATCGTGATGAAGTCACCCTGAGTTTGCGTAAGGACACAGAAGGTGTTGTTTGCGCTCGTGATATTCAGACCCCGCACGATGTTGAAATCATCAATCCCGAGCACGTGATTGCTAACCTGTCACAAGGTGGTCGTCTTGATATGCAAATCAAGGTCGAAAAGGGTCGCGGCTATGTACCAGGCACCATGCGCATGCACGGTGATGAAACGTCCAAGTCTATTGGACGGATTGTTCTGGATGCGTCATATTCACCTGTTCGCCGTGTAAGCTACACCGTTGAGAGCGCTCGTGTGGAACAGCGGACAGATCTGGACAAGTTGATTGTTGACATCGAAACCAATGGTGCCATCACTGCGGAAGATGCAGTGCGCGCTTCGGCCAAGATTTTGGTTGAACAACTGGCCGTCTTTGCACAACTGGAAGGTGGTGAGGTTGATGCGATTGTTTCCTCGACATCGCGCAGCAGTTCTCAATTTGATCCGGTCTTGTTACGCCCCGTTGATGAGTTGGAACTTACAGTTCGCTCAGCAAACTGCCTGAAAGCGGAAAATATTTACTACATTGGCGATTTGATTCAACGTACTGAGAATGAACTTCTTAAAACGCCAAATCTCGGTCGCAAATCGCTGAATGAAATTAAGGAAGTGCTTGCGTCACGCGGACTGACTTTGGGTATGAAGCTGGAAAGCTGGCCACCAGCTGCGCTGGAAAAGCGTTAATTTTTAAACACGCAATTGGCAGTACCTGATACGGCTGCCTCAAATCAAACAAAGGAAATAATATGCGTCACGGACTTGGATTACGTAAACTGAACCGGACATCGTCACACCGTTTGGCTATGCTTCGCAACATGATGAACTCGCTGATTGCTCACGAGGTCATTAAAACAACGGTACCTAAGGCAAAAGAGTTGCGCCGTGTGATTGAACCGATGATTACGCTTGCCAAAGTGGCTACTGTGGCCAACCGTCGTTTGGCATTTGACCGTCTTCGTGATCGTGATAGTGTTGTCAAATTGTTTAATGAACTTGGCCCGCGTTTTAACGCGCGTCCAGGTGGTTACACCCGCATTCTGAAAATGGGTTTTCGTGTGGGTGACAATGCACCTATGGCTTTGGTTGAGTTGGTCGACCGGGCTGTAGTAGAAGAAAAACTTACTGAAGGCCAAGTTGCTTCAGAATAAGTTATAATACAAACACCGCGCGATGGAGCAGTCTGGTAGCTCGTTGGGCTCATAACCCAAAGGTCGGAGGTTCAAATCCTTCTCGCGCAACCAGTAAATACGGGGCTTCCCGTTACAGTAAGGGCTCACTTCGGTGGGCCTTTTTTGTTTTGTGCCCAATTTGTGCCCATTCTGTGCCCACGCCGTGCCCATGACTTTTATCACTTTTGAAATTTGACCATTGGGCTTGTGCCCATTTCAGGGTTTTTGGATGACCATTGGGTGTTTTACCCAATGGTCGCTGCATAGCTAACCTTGGGGTGACCATTGGGTGATTCCTCGGATGGCCGCATAAGAGCCAACTTTACGACCATTGGGATGATTGCAGGCACTAGACCACGTCTTTGCTGGTTGATGGTCAAGGCCCAAGCCGTCCCTGGCTACGCGTCACCCATCGCGTGGCAACACCTTAATTTTCAATCCGCCCCACCTTTCAACTTGCCATGACGAGAACGCTGCCCCGTAGCATCCTGCACAGCACCCAGCTCGTTCGGACCCTCCTGGATTTGGACGCTGCCAGCCTAAGTGCACCTCCATCAGACTTGGGGAAGGCGCTCGGGCAATGGATCACGTTCGTGGATGCCAACAATTTGTCGGAGCTCAGTTTCGAATACGACAGACAGACGTCATATGGTGCAACGCCTGTCAATGTCACGGCAATAGAAAAAGAGTTCTCCAAGCTGCGAAGCAGCCTTGAAGCCGACATCATTCAAAGCTCGCAGCCTGTATCTATGGGAACGCGCTTATCACTTCCAGCCCCCCATGCGAAGCAGGCGATCGATGATGCCAGCAGTTACGCACCCTACCGCCGCTACATCCAAGCCCAACAGCAGAACATGGAAGTAAAGGTCCGACAGATACGTGCCACCGTGCGTGATCGCGTGTCCCGTGCAACACCGGCGTTCAAGCAACTGGTAGATCTAGATGCCAGCTTCGAGCGAGTCCTGAGTGAGCGTGAGGCTGCCAGGCTCGCCAATATCCCCGCTATCCTTGAGAAGCGTTTCAAGCAACTTCTGGCCACGCATCAGAAGTTCCTGACGGAGCAGGATGCGCCAGATAGCGTTGACTTGTGGCTGCTCCCCGAAGGCTGGCTAACCCGCTTCCAAAAAGAACTTCAAGCCGTCCTCCTAGCTGAAATGGACCTGCGCTTGCAAACCACCGTGGGCTTGATCGAAGCCTGTACCAAACAACTGACACAACAAGCATGAGTAAAAACGTTTTTCAATTAGCCTTCGCGTTGGGCGCCATGGCAGTCCTATGGGTTGCCGCCGGATTTCTCGGCAGCAACCACCTGGCATTGGTCATGACCCTTGCAATCGCAGGCATCTATGTCATGGGTGCACTGGAACTCCATCGTTATCGCCAGATCACCGAATCGCTTCGACTGGCCTTAGAAAAAATATCCACCCCGTTCGATCAGTTGGAAGACTGGATCGCCGGTGTCCCCCCCTCGTTGCAAAACATAGTCCGACTGCGCATTGAAGGTGAGCGGGTCCCCCTGCCAAGCCCCGGACTAACCCCCTATCTGGTGGGCTTGCTTGTCATGCTTGGCATGTTGGGTACATTCCTCGGGATGGTGGTAACGCTCAAAGGAGCAGTCTTTGCGTTGGAAGGTACAACAGACCTGCAAGCCATCCGGGCAGCCTTCGCAGCACCCATCAAAGGGCTGGGCCTGTCTTTTGGTACCTCAGTCGCAGGTGTTGCCACATCGGCGATGCTTGGTCTCATGTCAGCCCTATGTCGTCGCGATAGGCTCGCTCAGGCTCAGACACTGGATACAAAAATAGCAACTGTGCTGCGCAAGTTCACATTGGCCCACCAACGCCAGGAAACCTACAAAGCACTGCAAGCCCAATCACAAGCCTTGCCGGCCATGGTCCAACAGATGCAAACCATGATGTCCAAAGTGGAGCAAATGAGTGAACAACTCAAAGCAGGACTGCAGGACAACCAGAACCGTTTCCACCAGGATATCAAAGGCGTCTATACGGAACTTGCCCAGTCCGTGGATCACACACTTCGCACAAGTCTGAATGAAAGCGCCCAGACAGCAGCTCAAAGCTTTCAACCCGTGGTCCTTGCTGCCATGACGGCGATCTCAGACGAATCGAGCCTGCAGCATGCCCGACTGGCTGCTACAACGCAGAACCAGTTCGATGCACTTGCAGAGCGTCTCTCGGGCACAGCAAATCAGGTGACACACGCCTGGACTGCTGCAGTGACACAGCAGGAGCAAGCAGGCGAAGCGTTGATCACAGGACTTACCCGTTCAATGGATGGGTTGGTGCAGAATTTTGCACAGCAATCGACATCATTGCTGGCTGCTGTTGAGCAGTCGCACGACAAGGCACAAGCAGCACAGGTGTCCGGTGACGCGAGCCGGCTGCAAGCATGGTTGGCCGCATTGGAATCGCAGGCTGAGTCCATGAAGCAGCAGTGGAAAGGCGCCGGTGAAACCGCACGGATCCAGCAACAGCAAGTCAGCAGCGCATGGAGTCAAGCAGCCCAGGAAATGCTGGCTTGCACCCAATCCAGCAGCGCAGACACCTTGTCAGAAATCTCACGCCTTGCGAACAGTGCCGAAGAATTGGCCGGTTTACGCATCGCAGCTGACCAGGCATGGAGCAAGCAGCAGGATGAGCGCATGGCGCAGATGACCGGTATGCTGCAAGTTGAGTTGAACCGCTTGCGCGATGAGGAGTCACTGCGCGGGCAAGCTGCAGTAGATCGCCTGTCGCAATTGCAGGCTGATGTCAGAGAACACCTGAGCACCCTTGGCGCATCTCTGGAGGAGCCAATCACCCGCCTCATCGCGACCGCGTCTGAAGCACCAAGGGCCGCAGCGCAGGTGATAGGCCAACTGAGACAGGAAGTCTCCGAGAGCGTAGTCCGTGATAACGAGTTGCTTGAAGAACGCACGCGTATCCTGGCAACACTCAATAGATTGCTAGACGGAATCAAGCATGCATCCGCAGAGCAGAAATCTGTCATTGATTCTCTGGTCAGTTCCTCGGCCGCAGCCCTTGGCGAGGCCAGTCAGCAGTTTGGACACAAGGTGGAGGCTGAGACCGCCAAGCTGTCCGATATTGCGGACCATGTCACCAGCAGCGCAGTGGATGTGTCGGCCCTGAGTGAAACACTGCGCTATGTCATGCAGTCTTTCAACGAAGCCAATGAAAAGATGATCGGCAATCTCGCACGCATTGAAGGTGCATTGGAGAAATCCATGGCCCGAAGCGACGATCAGCTAGCCTACTACGTTGCACAGGCACGCGAGATCATTGATTTGAGCCTCATGTCGCAAAAGGGCATGGTCGACGAGATTCGTAAGGTTGGAAGCGACCGTGTAGCTTTGACCGCTGAGGTTGCCCGCTGATGGAAGACTTGGACGTAGGCGCGGAACAAACGGCACCGGTCTGGGCCGTATTTGGGGACCTGATGTCCGGTCTCTTGGGGGCTTTTGTCCTTTTGCTGGTTGGCGTGCTGGTGGCGCATCTGCAGTTGGTCTCCCAAATGGAGGTTGAGGTCAAAAAGCGCCAGGTTGAAGAACAGAGACGTATCTCACTGGAGAAAGCGCTGGCCATTCCACTGGCAAGTGGTCGGATCACCTTGGACAATGGCCGCATCGGGATCAGTGGGCG
>CAIOAQ010000017.1 GCA_903856025.1 uncultured beta proteobacterium | reverse complement strand
TTCAGGGTATTCAATGGTAATTTTGCTGCGAAACGCATATTTCCCAGTCAATTTCATGCCTTTTAGAAGTTCCACAAGCATGAAGCTGGACAGAAAATCTTTCAATGAAAAGGCACGATCGCTTTGGTGATTCATGGTGTTTAAAGTTGGAGTAGACATAAGCAGCTCTGATTACTTCCAAATATTCCAAGGGGTTTGCATCCACACCCCAATCACCACCAACCACACCAAAGTCACAGGGATGAATATCTTCCAACCAAGACGCATGATCTGGTCATAACGGAAGCGCGGGAAGGTTACACGCACCCAGATAAAGACCGTCATGACCATGAAGGTTTTAAGTCCCAACCAAATCCAACCTGGAATCCAATTCAGCAGAACGCTGTCAACTGGTGACATCCAGCCCCCAAAGAACATGGTCACTGACAAAATCGAAACCAGCCAGATATTGGCATACTCGGCCATCTGGAACATCGCCCAGGACATCCCAGAATATTCAACCATATGCCCGGCAACAATCTCTGATTCGCCTTCGATTACGTCAAATGGTGTCCGATTTGTTTCCGCCAAACCCGACACGAAATAAACCACCACAACGGGCAGCAACGGCAACCAATTCCACGAAAGGAACGTCAACCCCATTTCGGCAAAATATCCCTTGCCTTGCCCCAAAACGATGTCCGTCATATTCAAGCTCGACGACACCATCAATACGATCAAGAAGCAAAACCCCATAGCGATTTCATAACTGACCATTTGGGCTGATGCCCGCAGCGCGCCAAGAAAAGCATACTTTGAATTCGACGACCACCCTGAAATAATCACGCCATAGACTTCCATAGAAGCAATGGCCATCAAGAACAGTAAACCCGCATTTAAATTGGCGACAGCGACTTCGGGACCGAAGGGCACAACAGCCCACGCGGCTAAAGCTGGCCCTACCGTCAGAACAGGTCCCAAGAAAAAGAGCACCTTGTCTGCTTTAGCCGGGCAAACAATTTCCTTGGTCATCAACTTCAAGGCATCGGCAATCGGTTGCAACAAACCCCATGGACCAACTCGGTTGGGGCCAAGTCGGATTTGCACCCAACCCAACAGCTTGCGCTCCCACAAAGTGGCGTAAGTCACGGCTCCCATCACTACCATCAACACCACGGTGACCTTCAGCAAGGCCCAAATCGTTGGCCATGCAAGGCCGATCCACCACGGCGCGTTAATTAGACCTTGGCCCAAAGCAAACAGGAAATCACTCATGCTGTTACCCCCTGATGCTCGACGGCTTTGGCATCTGCCGTCGCCTGCAAGGCAGGTGACCGTCGAACTATGCCATCCAATTGATAAATACTGGCAACTACCGGTTCAGCGGCATTTCCTGTCATTTGCACGCTAGACGCCGTCCGATTGTTTAGAAGCTCTTGAGAAACATGCACGGTTTCTTGAGAAACCAAACCGGGAATACCATGAAGCACGTCCTGAGAAGTCTCAAAATCAAATCCAGGCAGCCCCATCATGCTCCCCAACACACGCAAAACTTTCCACGCCGGTCGCGTCTCCCCAAGTGGTTGAACCACCGCGTGGAATGACTGCACACGTCCTTCTGCATTTACAAACGTACCTGAGGTTTCTGTAAATGGTGCCACTGGCAGGATCACATCACAGAAAGCCATATTGGCCTTGAAGGGTTCATTGACACCACCATTTGAGCTTTACCCAGAATGTCAAGAGCTTTGCTCCCGGTAGCTGAGTCAAATTCAGGCTCGGTATTGAGCAACAAAACTGCTTTCAACGCACCACCGAGCATCTGCCCAGCATTCATGCCATCGGCCATAGGCACAGCACCTGCCAACTGTGCTCCGACGGTATTGGCAGCCTCGGTCAAATATCCAAAACTAGCCCCAGTTTGATCTGCAATCCATTGTGCCAGTGCCAAAAGACTAGACGCCTGGGAGTGGTGTGCAGCGCCATTGCCCAACAGAATGGCCTTCCGCTCCCCGGTCAACAAGGAAAGTGCGATCTCTTTCGAAATCGGGTCAACAACCGCATTCACCGGAGCATCAACCCCCTTCTCTGATGCAACGGCTGCTGCAACTGATGCCAATATTTGTACCCACTGGGCAGGCGAAACATCAACAAAGTGACGCACAGGCAACGCCCAATCTTCCCTCTTGCCAGCGATTGCGTTGACAACGCATCCCCTTCGTGCGGCCTGCCGAATACGCTGCGCCAATAGAGGATGGTCCTTACGAAGACTAGAACCCACAATCAGAACACTTTGCAAATCTGTCAATGCCGCAATAGACATGCCCAAATATCGAATACCTTCAGAACGCGGAAACTCAGCATGCCGCATACGGTAATCAATGTTGTTGCTGCCCAAGCCGCGAATCAACTTACCCGACAAGTACAACTCCTCCAATGTGGCATGCGGGCTCACCAACGCACCAAGACTTGGCGGACCAAATTCTCCACCAATTTTTCGCAGGCCATTGGCCACATATTCAAGCGCTGTTTGCCACTCGACCTTGTGCCATACCCCGCCCTGCTTGATCATTGGTGAAGTCAAGCGATCTTCACCATTGAGCGCCTCGTACGAAAACCGGTCGCGGTCAGCTATCCAACATTCATTGACGCCATCATTCTCAAATGGGACCACCCGCATAACACGGCTATTCTTGACCTGCACGATTAAGTTAGCACCCGTCGAGTCGTGCGGACTGACGGACTTGCGTCGTGACAACTCCCATGTCCGGGCGCTGTACCGAAACGGCTTACTGGTCAATGCGCCCACGGGGCAAAGGTCAATCATGTTGCCAGACAACTCCGAGTCAACAGTCTTCCCGAGAAACGTCTCAATTTGAGCATGCTCACCTCGGTGGGACATGCCCAACTCCATGACACCAGCAATTTCCTGTCCAAAGCGCACGCAACGTGTGCAGTGGATACAACGTGCCATCTCCTGCATGGAAATTAACGGACCAACCTCTTTGGCTGGAACAACGCGTTTTTCTTCCTGGTACCGCGATGTAGACCCGCCGTAACCTACAGCGATATCTTGGAGTTGACACTCACCACCTTGGTCACATATAGGGCAGTCAAGCGGGTGATTGACCAATAAAAATTCCATGACTGACTGCTGCGCCTTGATGGCCTTGTCGGATTTGGTCCGAACCACCATACCTTGAGTGACAGTGGTCGCACAGGCGGGCATAGGTTTGGGCATTTTTTCAACGTCAACCAAACACATGCGGCAACTGGCTGCAATACTGAGCTTCTTGTGATAACAAAAATG
>CAIOAQ010000016.1 GCA_903856025.1 uncultured beta proteobacterium | reverse complement strand
GTCAGAGTTGCCAGATGACACCCCGCACCTCCTGTTAGCCAGCGCCCAACTGGTTGGTGAAGGTTTCGATCATGCGCCGTTGGACACCCTGATACTGACGCTACCGATTTCATGGACAGGAACGCTGCAGCAATACGCTGGTCGCCTACACCGTGACCATGCAAACAAGACCGACATCTTAATTTACGACTACGTCGAACAGGATCATCCGCAACTTTACAGGATGTGGAAAAAGCGGCTGCGTGGTTACCGGACGATGGGTTATCAAGTGGATTCCGGTCAACAACAATTACGCCTTGGCTCTCTTTGAAGAAAGAATTGGCAAAAAAATTTATCCAACCCTCGCGCAAAACCAGGTCATTCATGACGGGGATGGAAAGCGACTCGGCTCATGAGAGCCGAGTACATCTGGTCGAAAATTCCTGCTTTCCAAAATTCCAGATCTCCACTGACAACCAATGTATTTTTAGGTAGAATTAAACCGGTTGCTAAACAATATTAAACTTATTCAGTAGAAATATGCCGAATTTATCATTGGCACTTCCTGATGAAATCTGTGTCGAACTGGGCCAGAGGGCCCGTGCGAGACGGCTTTCGCTGAACCTGCCGGTTGAGGAGTTGGCTGCGCGAATCGGGGTCTCGGACAAGACTTTGCGCAACTTTGAGCTCACCGGGCGGTGTACCTTGGTGACCTTTGTTCGCATACTGGAAGTTTTGAACGCCCTGCCTGACCTGCAGTCGGTACTGGTCACACAAGCCAATTCCATTGAAGGCATGCGCCTGCAAGCTCAAGTGCGACAGCGCAAGCGGGCCTACAAAAGGCAGCCAACATTACCCAAGGGAGTGGTGGTTTGAACGAGCTGTCGGTGGTCTATAACGGCTTTGGTCAATCGGTGCCGGTGGGTACTTTGGCTCATGACGGCCAGGTGGTGCTTTTCCAATACACACGCCAAGCACTCGACCTTCAACTGGACCTGTCGCCCTTGCGCGCACCGTTGCGTCAAGCGGCGTATCCGGACAGGCAAGGGGACTATCAGGATCTGCACGATGTGCCAGGGTTCATCTATGATTCTTTGCCAGACGGCTGGGGCTATCGACTCATGCACCGGCGAATGAGGGCAAAGGGTCTGGACCCCAACAAGCTCTCCACCTTGGACCGCCTGGCCTACCTCGGCGAAAACACCATGGGTGCCTTGGTGTACAAACCCTCGCAACTTGACACTGAGAATGCCAAAGACCTCACGCTCTTGGATTTGGCTCAAGAAGTCCAGGCAGTGCTTCAGGATGACGCTTACGAAGTGCTGGCCGAAATGGCACGCGCGTGTGGCTCGCCCGGTGGGGCTCGGCCCAAGGCTCAGGTGTATTTCAATCCTCAAACCCATGCCATGAGCACCCAGGCCTCACAGGTACTGAACGGCGAAGCCTGGCTTGTCAAGTTCGCCGGCACAGAAGATGCCCCTGACAGCTGTGTACTGGAGGAATTGTTCGCGCAACTGGCGCATGCCTGCCACCTTGGCATGACCAACACCCGCCTCTTCGAATTGCCGACTGGCCAATTTGCCTTTGGTACCCAACGCTTTGACCGGCGTGGTGCCACACGCGTGCATGTCCATTCGCTCGCTGGCTTGCTGCACGCCAACTTTCAAACACCCTCGGTAAGTTATGAAGATTTTTTCCGGGTGACAAGACGCTTGACCAAAGACCAGCGCGAGCTGGTGAAGGCCGTCAAGATTTGCACATTCAACGTTCTTGTGAACAACCGGGACGACCACGCCAAGAACCTGTCTTTTTTGCGCGAAGCGGACGGCCGTTGGCTACTGGCACCGCCGTACGATCTGACCTACTGCGCTGGCTACCAGGGCGAGCATTTCATGGACGTGGCCGGCGAAGGCAAAGCCCCCGCGCGCGCGCACGTGCTGGCCGCTGCTGAAAAAGCGGGCATGTCAACAAGCGTTGCCAGCCGTGCGATGGACGAGGTACTTGAGCTGGCCACGCCTGCCCTGCTTAAACAGCTTGCAACGGGTTTGCCAATCAGGGCCTCAAGCCTCGCCACGGTTCATCAAGCGATGACCGTCAACCACGCTCGATTGAGCAAATCCTGAGAACGGTATCAGTTGCCACGCTCATTGGAGAGGCCAGTGGACGAACTGTCGATCTTCCAGATGCTGACACAAAAGCGCCCACTCATCCGATCTCGTCGGTGCGAGAAGAACCTTGACGGGTTGCTCACCGTGCACCAGGGTTGCG
>CAIOAQ010000015.1 GCA_903856025.1 uncultured beta proteobacterium | reverse complement strand
CGTCTGCGCAATGAGTTTGGCGTGTACGGCACCGACACCGGTCGCATGTGCGTGGCGGCGCTCAACAGCAAGAACATTGATTACGTTTGCGCGTCCATCGCCAAGGTGATTTGATGCGGTGATTCAGGCAGCGGCCTCCGCTGTTTGACACCCATTCATATAAGAAATAGCTGTCTAGCCCTCGTCAAACAAGGGCAGGCAGCTATTTTTTTGATAACAAATCAGAGTTCATCGTGAAAACCATCAACCTCATCGGCAGCGGGCGGGTCGGCCAGACCCTGGGGCGTCTGATGGCGCAGACCGGGGCTTACAAGGTGCAAGACGTGCTCACCCGCAGCGCGGCATCTGCCCGCTTGGCCGTCGATTTCATCGGTTCAGGTCGTGCCGTCGCCAACATGGCCGACCTGCAAAGCGCCGATCTCTGGATGCTGGCCGTGCCTGATGTGCAAATTGCCCCGGTGGCAGCGGCTTTGGCGCAACGGCAAGCGGCCCCACCTGCTGCGCTGGTGTTTCACTGCAGCGGCGCGCTCGGATCAAAAGAACTCCAGCCCTTACAGGCCATCGACTGGCAGGTGGCCAGCGCGCACTGCCTGCTGAGTTTTGCCAAGCCAGAATCGGCTTTGAGCCAATTTGCCGGTACGCCCTGCGCCCTGGAAGGCGATGCGATCGCAGTCAACGCCTTGCGCCCACTGTTCGAGCAATTGGGCGCGCAGTGCTTTGAGTTGGCTGCCACCGACAAACTGGCCTACCACGCCGGTGCCGTGTTTGCCACCAACTTTCTGCCGGTGCTGCAACACCTGGCCGAACAACTTTGGCAGCACAGTGGCATGCCGCCCGAGTTGGCGCTGCAGTTGCGCACCACCTTGCTGACCAACGCCGTCAACAACATCATCCAGCTGGGCCCTCAAGGCGCGCTGACAGGCCCCGCCGCGCGGGGCGACTCCACCCTTGTTGCAGCACAGGGCCAAGTCGTGGAGCAATGGAATACCCAGGCCGGTGCTGCCTACCGGGCGCTCAGTGCGCTGGCGGCCGACCTGGCAGCCAGCCGCCAGTCATCTTCGTAATCGCCTGGTTGCTACTATTACCATAGTAGTTAACGCCCGTTTTACGGGGGCTATAGTCCATTATTTCAATTGACAGAGCGTACCTCAGACCGGTACGCGGCGGGTGTCACACCTTGCCACTGCTTGAACGCGTGGTTGAAGGCAGATGTATCCTGAAACGCCAGCAAATCAGAAACTGCGGCAAGAGCCATGGTGGTGCTCGCCAGATAGTGCAGCGCCAGCTCGTGGCGGGTGTCGTCCAGCACACCTTGATAAGCCACCCCCGCCTGGGCCAGGTGCCGCTGCAAAGTGCGCACCGACATGCACAGGTCGCTGGCCACATCGCCCAGCCGGACCTGTCCACCACCTAGCCGACCGGTGATGCGCTTGCGCACCTGCACCACAATGCCCTGCCCGGAGGGATGGCGTGCCTGTAGCAGCGCATTAGCGTGTTGCTGTAATAGCGGCAACATGGCTGCATTGGCCTGCGGGATCAGGGTTTCCAGCAGCGCGGCGGCAAACACCACCTGATTGGCAGAGCAGCCACCCGTCACCCGCGCACCGCTCGCACGTGCGATCAAGGCCGCATCTTCTGCAGACAGGCGGTGCACAAACCGGATTTCATCCGGTGCCACCACACCATCCACCAGCCATTGGGCGCAGGTCTGGATGCCAGAAAACACCGACGCCACCAATGCCCCGGCTGCCGAATGGCTGGCGCAATCGTTGCGCCATGAATACACCCGTTGCCCACCCTGCGCAGCGATGCTGGAACGCCCCAGATCGTGCACCAACGACTCAAAGCGCAGGACTTGCTGCAGGGCCTCGCCCAAGGTACGGCAAGCCAGCAGCAAGATGCCGTTGGCACCGTAGCTGGTGGGTTTGACAGATTGCCCCAAAGACCAGCCAAAGCCCGAACCCAGCTGCGTACAAGCTGTTTGCAGCATCGCAAGATACTGGCTCACACGCACGTCTTCGTCACCCACTTGTGAGCGTCCCAGGGATTGGGTCAACTGCGCCTGTGAAACACCGCCAGACAACGCAGCCGACCACAAGGTGTGGGCGTACGGTGCCACCACGCGGGCATTTGGCGCGATTGAACAATCAGTTGGCAGCATAGCGCCAGTTCAAAAAGACAGGATTCATCTACAGTCACTCATGGTCTTGTCGGCCACAGCTGCGTTCTTGATTGGACGCAGTCGCGCAAGTTGAAACATGGAATAGGAGTTTGTCATGCGACGTTGGAATGGTTGGGGCGATGATGCCACGTCTATGCCCTTGAGTGAGGGTGCCCGCACCATGATGCTGGAGCGGCTGGGGCCTGGGCGGCCCACACCGGATGCTGAACGCAGCGCGCTGCTTGCGCGCGTTGGTGCATCACGCCTGCCTGCACATCCCCTGATCGTCACCGATGCCAGCAGTCGTCTGTCGGCGGCCATGGGTGAAAGTTATGCCGACTGGATTCGCAAGCGGTTTGGACAAGTGCCGGCTGTGCCGGACGGCGTGGCTTTTCCGGAGTCAGGCGCTGAGGTACGGGCCTTGCTCGACCTGGCGCAAGCCAATCATTGGGTGGTGATCCCGTTTGCTGGCGGCACCAGCGTGGCCGGGCATCTGGACTGCCCCGTCAGTGCGCGCCCGGTGCTGTCTATCAACATGAGCCGCATGGTGCGTTTACGCCACCTGGACAAGCTCAGCCAGCTGGCCACTTTTGATGCGGGCACGCCAGGGCCGCTGGTGGAATCTCAATTGCGCGCGCAGGGTTACACGCTGGGGCATTTTCCGCAGTCGTTTGAATACTCCACCGTGGGCGGCTGGGTGGTCACCCGCTCCAGCGGTCAACAGTCCCTGCGCTACGGTCGCATTGAACAACTCTTTGCAGGTGGTCAACTGGAAACCCCACTGGGCAGTCTGACGCTGCCCACACTGCCAGCCAGCGCCGCCGGGCCAGACCTGCGCGAACTGGTGCTGGGCTCGGAAGGTCGTTTTGGCATCCTGACCCACGCCACCTTGCGTGTGTCGCCCCTGCCCGAGCACGAAAGCTTCCATGCCCTCTTTTTCCCCAATTGGGACAGCGCTGTCAATGCCGTGCGCGCGCTGGTGCAGCGCAAGTTGCCGCTGAGCATGCTGCGCCTGTCCAACGCGATTGAAACCGAGACCAACCTCACGCTGGCGGGCCATGCCAGCTTGATCACCTGGCTGTCGCGCTACTTGCGACTGCGTGGCTGCGCGGACGGCAAATGCATGCTGATGTTGGGGGTCAGCGCCGATGCGCGTACAGCCCGTCATGCGCTGCGCGAAGCACGCCAGCTGCTCGGCCAACACGATGGTGTGTACATCGGCCGCGCGATGGGCAACAAATGGGCCGCCAACCGTTTCAGGGGTCCGTACCTGCGCAACACCCTGTGGGACAGTGGCTATTCGGTGGACACCATCGAAACCGCCGTCGATTGGCCGCAGGTGAAGCCTCTCACCGCAGCCATGGAGCAGGCGGCCCGCGATGTTTTTGCTTCCTACGGTGAACGTGTGCACGCCTTTTCACATTTGTCCCACATGTACCCGCAGGGCAGCGCCATTTATTCCCAATACGTCTGGCCCACAGCAGTGGGCGGTTTTGCACCAAATTTTGAGCGCTGGCAGCGCCTCAAGTCCGCAGTGGCGGCCACTATCGCAGCCCACGGCGGCACCGTGAGCCATCAGCACGGTGTCGGGCGCGACCATGCCGCGCACATGGTCGATGAAAAGGGCTCACTGGGCATGGCGACACTGGCACAGCTGTGTCGCCACTTTGACCCACAAGGCATCATGAATCCCGGCAAGCTGCTGCAAGATGGCGGACCATGGTCGGCATGACGGCAGTTGCCGCACGTGCTCAGAAGCTGGCGCTGCTGACCACCACCCCTTGGGATTTGGTGGTAGTCGGTGGCGGCATCAGTGGCGCCGGTGTGGCCTGCCTGGCTGCGCGCCAGGGATGGAAAGTGCTGCTGATCGAGCAGCGTGATTTTGCCTGGGGCGCTTCCAGCCGATCTTCCAAACTGGTGCACGGGGGACTGCGTTACCTCAAAGAAGGTGACCTGAAGACCACATTTCATTCCGTGCGCGAGCGCGAACGTTTGATGCGTGAGGCACCCGGCTTGATTGAGCCGCAGAGCTTTCTGTTTGCCGATTGCCAGGGCAGACCGCCGGGGCGATGGTTGTTCCAGCTTGGTCTGGCCCTCTATGACCGCATGGCCGGGCAACGCAGTCGGGGTTGGGTCAAACCTGCGGACGTGACCTGGCTCGCACCGGGACTTGCACCGGCACACATGCAGGGTGCGGTGGTGTACCAGGATGCCAAGACCGACGATGCCAGACTGGTCTGGCGGGTGCTGAGCGAAGCCCAGGCAGCGGGTGCGGTGTGCCTGAACTACCTTGCCGCCGAGTCGGTTCTGATGCACCAGGGCCAAGTGACCGGACTGGAGTTGCGTGACATGGTCAGCGGCAATAATCTAAAGGTCACCACCCGTTCCATGGTGAACGCCACCGGGGCTTGGTCGGACAAGCTGCGTGGTCAGGTCGGCGGCAAGCCAATCTTGCGCCCCCTTCGTGGCAGCCATTTGCTGGTGCCGTGGTGGCGGCTCCCGGTGGCACAGTCGATCAGCCTGATGCACCCCCGGGATGGTCGTCCGGTGTTTTTTTACCCCTGGGAAGGCACCACGTTGATTGGCACCACCGATCTGGACCACCACACCAGTCTGGACGGTGAGGCCAGCATCACACCCGAGGAAGTGGACTACCTGCTACAAGCCGTCAACGAACAATTTCCAGCAGTCAAACTGGGGATAGACGACATCATGTCCTGCTATGCCGGTGTACGTCCGGTGGTGGACGACGGCAATGGTGATGCGTCCAAAACACCACGCGAGCACGTGGTGCTCGATGAACACGGCATGGTCACCCTGACCGGCGGCAAACTCACCACCTTCCGGCTTATGGCGCAAGATGCATTGGCCTTGGCGGCAAGACACTCAGGGCAGGCATTTGTGCGCCGCGACGACCCGGTGTTCAGCCCTACTGCGCCGCTTGATCCACGTTGGCCCGCCGCCATACGCCACCGATTGGGTGCCAGATACGGCCGTTTAGCTCAGTTCCTTGCGGGCGATGTACCACCCGCCGAACTCGAATCCATTGCGGGCACCGCGACGCTCTGGATCGAATTGACCATTGCCGCACGGCACGAAGCGGTGGTGCATCTGGACGACCTGCTGCTTCGGCGTACCCGATTGGGCCTGTTGTTGCCCAGCGGTGCCATGGATTTGATGCCCGACATTCAACGAGCGTGCGCACCTCTTCTGGACTGGAGCGCCCAGCGGTGGGAGGAAGAAATTGACCGCTACCGCCAGTTGATTGCTGCACACTACCAACTTCCCCCCTGCCCTGTTTGAAGCCAAAAAGCCATGACAAAACCCTACCTATTGGCCATTGACAATGGCACCCAAAGCGTTCGGGCGCTGTTGTTTGATTTGCAAGGCAACCTGGTCAGCAAGTCCCAGATTCCCTTATCCCACTACAAACAACCCACACCCGGCTGGATGGAAAGCGACTCGCAAGCGTTTTGGGACAGTGTGTGCCAGGCTTGTCACACACTCTGGGCCAACACCAGCATCCCCAAAAGCGCCATTGCTGGGGTGGTCATCACTACCCAGCGCGGCACCACCGTCAACCTCGACAAAGACGGGCTGGCACTGCGCCCGTCCATGATCTGGCTGGACCAGCGACGCGCCGATGTGTTGCCCAAACTCTCCTGGTGGTGGAAGGCCGCACTTCGTTGCATCGGCATGCTAGGCACCATCGACTACTTTCAGCGTGAAGCAGAGGCCAACTGGATCGCCCAGCATCAGCCCGAGATTTGGGCCAAAACGGATAAATTTTTGATGCTCTCGGGCTATTTGAATTTCCGCATGACTGGGCGGTATGTGGACTCGGCGGCCTCCCAGGTGGGCTACATCCCGTTTGACTACAAGCGTGGCCGTTGGGCCAGTGCCCTGGACTGGAAGTGGCAAGCCATGCCCATCACCGCGGCCATGTTGCCTGAGCTGGTTCAGGCTGGCACAGTGATCGGTCAAATCAGTGCCCAAGCCGCTGCCGAAACGGGCATTCCTGTCGGAACGCCCCTGGTGGCCGGTGCAGCAGACAAGGCCTGTGAAATTCTGGGTGCGGGCTGCCTGACGCCTGAGGTGGCGTGTTTGTCTTACGGCACCGCAGCCACCGTCAACACCACTACCCGTCGCTACGTCGAAGTCACCCGTTTCATCCCCCCCTATCAAGCAGCCGTGCCGGGCCACTACAACACTGAAGTCCAGATCACCCGAGGTTTCTGGATGGTCAACTGGTTCAAAGAACAGTTTGGCCTGCTGGAACAACAAATTGCCAGCCAACAAGGTGTATCACCTGAAAGCTTGTTCGATGCCTTGGTCAACAGCGTCCCACCGGGTGCACAGGGCCTGATGCTGCAGCCGTTCTGGAACCCAGGCATCAAAGTGCCTGGCCCCGAGGCCCGAGGCGCGGTGATCGGTTTTGGCGACAGCCACACCCGAGCCCACCTGTACCGTGCCATTCTTGAAGGCTTGGCCTATGCCCTGCGTGAAGGCATGGAGCGCACCCAAAAACGCAGCGGACAGGCTATCCAACGGGTTCGCGTATCGGGTGGAGGCTCACAAAGTGATGCGGCCATGCAAATCACCGCCAACGTGTTCAATCTGCCCTGTGAGCGCCCTCACCTTTATGAAACCAGTGGCTTGGGCGCAGCCATGGTGGCCGCCGTGGGACTTGGGCTACAGCCCGACTTTGAAAGTGCGGTGCGCCACATGACGCGAATCGGCCAGGTGTTCATGCCCGAACCCGTACACGCCAAGACCTATGAAAAGCTCTACAAACGTGTGTACTGCCGCATGTACCAGCAGCTTCAACCGCTTTACCACGAGCTTAAACACCTGACTGGCTAAGGCTTCGTCAGGCGTCAGCCCCAAATCACCGAGCGCATTGAAATCGACGCCGCCTGAAAACTGGCGTTGAAAAACTGCGCCGGTTCATCCGCATGCACCGCCCCTGCCGCGTAGAGCAAGGGCAAAAAATGCTCGGTGCTGGGGTGGGCCAATGCACAGGTGGGTAGTTTCTGAAAATCCTGCAAGGCTGCCAAGTCACCGGATTCAATCTGCTTGGCAACGGTCTGGTCAAATTCCAGCACCCAGTCATAGGCCTGACCATCCGCGGCATCCATGCGCAAGGCACGCAAGTTGTGCACAATGTTGCCGCTGGCCACGATCAGCACCCCCTGCTCTCGCAAACCCGCCAGTTGTTGCCCCAAAGAAAAATGCTCGGCCGCCGTGTGGCCATGAGCCATGCTGAGCTGAATCACCGGAATATCCGCCGCTGGAAACATGGGCTGAAGCACGCCCCACGCACCATGATCCAGCCCCCATGCATGGGTATCCAATTGCAGGGCCAAATCGCTGCCAGGTTGGCACAGTTGACCCGCCAGCGCAACGGCTGCCGCAGGCCAGCCCGGCGCTGGGTATTGCTGTTCATACAAAACAGACGGGAAGCCACCAAAATCATGGATGGTTTTGGGCTTGTCCATGGCGGTCAACTGCCACCCCTCTGTGAGCCAATGGGCTGATATGCAAAGGATCAGTTGCGGCTTGGACCAGGTTTGGCCAAACTGCGCCCCAAGTGACTGCCAACTTTGATAGAACAGGTTGCCCGGCAACACATTCATCGGGCTGCCGTGCCCCACAAACAAGACCGGCAGTCGGTCCGATTTTTGTAAAATATTGACATTGATCATGATTTAAATCCTACGCGATCAGGGCATTGTCAGGCGATGTTCAGGCAAGCCCATCAAAGTCCTGTTATATTGCACTGCAGCATTTTCAACAAAGAGGTATTCCCGTGCTCTACAAACTCTACGAAACCCAACGTTCACTGATGGAGCCCTTCACTGACCTGGCACAGTCCGCAGCCAAGGTTTACAGCAACCCTTTGTCACTCCTGGGTCAACACCCCTTGGCACAGCGCATTTCGGCGGGCTACGACCTGATGCATCGCTTGGGCAAAGACTATGAAAAGCCGGAATTCGGTATTCGCGCGGTTGAAGTCGACGGCGTGGAGCTCGCCATCCACGAACGCATCGAAATCAAAAAACCTTTTTGCGAACTGCGCCGTTTCAAACGTTTCACCGACGATGTGGCCACCTTGACCAAACTCAAGGGCCAGCCCGCCGTCCTGATCGTTGCGCCCCTGTCAGGCCACTACGCCACACTGCTGCGTGACACGGTCAAAACCATGCTCAAAGACCACAAGGTCTACGTCACCGACTGGACCAACGCGCGTCTGGTACCCACCACTGAGGGCGACTTCAGCCTGGACGACTACATCAACTATGTGCAGGAGTTCATTCGCCATGTGCAGGGCCGGTATGGCAACTGCCATGTGATGAGCGTCTGCCAGCCCACCGTGCCGGTGCTGGCTGCCGTCTCGCTGATGGCCAGCCGGGGTGAACTCACGCCGTTGAGCATGGTCATGATGGGCGGCCCGATTGACGCGCGCAAATCGCCCACAGCGGTGAACAACCTGGCCATGAACAAGAGCATTGAATGGTTTGAAAACAATGTGATCCACCGCGTGCCCACCCGCTTTCCCGGTGCGGGGCGCAAGGTTTACCCCGGCTTTTTGCAACACTCAGGCTTTGTGGCCATGAACCCCAGCAACCACGCCCGTAGCCACTATGATTATTTTCAGGATCTGATCAAGGGTGACGGTGCCGGTGCGGTGGCGCACCGCAAGTTTTATGACGAGTACAACGCCGTGCTGGACATGGACGCGCACTACTACCTGGACACCATCAAGGTCGTGTTTCAGGAATTCAACCTGGTCAACGGCACCTGGGATGTCAAGGGCATTGACGGCAAGGTCGAGCGTGTGCACCCTGAAGACATCAAAACAACCTCGCTGCTCTCTGTCGAAGGTGAACTCGACGACATTTCGGGTTCCGGGCAAACCGCTGCGGTCCACACCATCTGCACCGGCGTGGATGCGTCTCGTCAGCACCACCTGGAAGTTCCGGGTGCCGGGCATTACGGTATTTTTGCCGGCAGTCGTTGGCGCGACGTGGTTTACCCAAAAGTTAAGGCCTTTATTCTGGGTGCCCAGCCTGTCCAGGCAGCACCTGCGTCCGCCGCAGCGCCAGAAGCCACCACGTTTGTTGTCCCTGTAGCTGCCACAACCGTGGAACTGCAGCAACACAGCGCGCCAACTGCCAAAGCAGCACCTGCCAAGTCCACCACCCGTGCGGCCAAGCCTGCCGCCAAAAAAGCAGTTGTGGCTGAGTCAGCCGCTGCCAAGGTGACTGCAACTCCAGTGGCTGCCCGCAAGCAGCCGACCCAACGCAAGAAATGAAGCCCAGCGCCGCCGACCTGTTGGCGGTGCTGCCGCAAACGCAGTGCACCCGCTGCGGTTTCACAGACTGCGCGGCGTATGCGCAGGCCATGGTTGATGGCGCAGCTGACATCAACCAGTGTCCACCTGGCGGCGCAGAGGGTGTAGAACGCCTGGCCGCTTTAACCGGCCAGCGGGTACAAGCGCTGAACCCCCACAACGGCAGCGAAGGCCCAAGGTCTGTCGTTTGGATCGACGAGGATTGGTGCATTGGCTGCACCCTGTGCATCAAAGCCTGTCCGGTCGATGCCATCGTAGGGGCCAACAAGTTCATGCACACGGTGATCGAGTCGGCCTGCACCGGGTGCGAACTGTGTCTGCCGGTTTGCCCCGTGGACTGCATCCTGGTTGAAAACGCTTCAGGCCACGCCACCGGTTGGGCAGCCTGGTCACCGGCACAAGCCGATCAAGCCCGTGATCGCTATGCTTTCTATAGCTTCCGACGCAAACGTGACGAGGGCGAGAACGCTAAACAGCTTGAAAAAAAAGCGGTACTAAAACTTTCTGATTTGGCCGCACACTCACAGCACACCGACCCCGAGATCCTGGATAAAAAACGTGCCGTGATTGAAGCGGCCCTGGCCAGGGCGCGGGCGAAGCAACTTGCACAGCCCCCCCGCTGAACGCAACGGGTGAAGTAAGCCGCAGCCCCCCTCAACTGGCGGCCAGGCTTTTGTAAACCCCGCAGCCCACCACCCACTGGTCTGCCTGTGTCACGAATGACATTTTTGACTGCACTTTGCCCGTGGTCGGATTGTTGATGTCATATTCAACCCAGCCAGGTTCGGTCGCGGCCTGACTAAAGATGTCATCCACCAGCCCCTGACCGTCGATGCCTGGAATATCCTGCACCAGCGTGCCCACCTTGGCCTTGTTGCCCCCAAACGACAGGTAGGTGCCCCGGCGGTCCAGCACAAAGACGTACATGTCGCGGTCAAAGTAGCCTTGCGTCGGATCGGTGATGTCGCGCACAAAAGCCTCTTTTGAGCCGCTACGCTGCCAGTGCTGCATGGCCCGTTTGACCAGGGCCACCGCTTCTTCCGGTGCACCCTGCTGCAGTTTGAACACGGCAAAATCGTCCACCAGTGTGGAGGCACGTTGCTCCAGATTGGTGGATTGGGCCACCGCCCGTTCGACCATTTGTGCATTGCACTGGGTAATTTCATCGAGCTGGCGCACCGCCGAGGTGATTTCGGTCAAACCCGAACTTTGCTCGGCGCTGGAAGCCGAAATTTGCGCCATGTTGACGGCCACCTCACGGATACCCGAGACGATTTGAGTGAACTGATTGCCAGCCAAGCGGATACTCTGCACACTGGCCGCGACCTGGGCGGATGAAGCACCAATCAGCAAGCGAATTTCTTTTGCAGATTCTGCCGACCGTTGCGCCAGTGAGCGCACCTCGCTGGCTACCACCGCGAAACCACGCCCCGACTCACCTGCCCGAGCGGCTTCTACTGCGGCGTTGAGCGCCAAAATATTGGTTTGAAACGCCAACCCGTCGATCACACCCACAATTTCATCCATGCGTTTGGCGCTGCCTTGAATCACCTCCACTGACGCGATCGCTTGTGTCATGGCCGATACACCTTGTTCGGCCACATCACAAACGGTGGAGGTTTGTGTGTTGGCTAGTGAGGCCATCTGGGCGTTGTCGTTGACGGTTGAAGACAGCTCTTCAACGCTGGCTGCTGTCTGTTTCAGATTGGCCGCTTGTTGCTCGGTGCGATCTGACAGTTCCCGGTTGCCACCCGCCAAGCTGTGCCCGGCATGGGCTACAAACGCCGCGTTGCTGCGCACGTTGGCCACCATCGAAGAAATACGAGTGCCGATGTGTCCGGCCGCACTGAGCAGGGCGGCGTATTCATCGTTGCCCTGCACCGTAGGCTTGAAGCGCAAATTACCCTGAACCAAGGCATTCATCGCCTGCTGCACTTGTGCCAGGTCAGCGCCGACCGATTGGTAAAAAGCGGCCCCCAGGTAGAGCGACAGAAAACCAGCCGCAGCGGCCAGATACATCGAACCACTGCCCACCGACCCACTCAATTCATGTACCACGACCAGGGTCAACAGTGGACCAATGCTGATCACCAGCAGCAGCAGCAACTTTTGTCCGTTGGACAAGTGCCGCATCAACCAGAGGCCGGGCTTAAGTATGAATTCCAACATGGTGCATCGTCTCGCCGTACTATTGTTGCGGTTATGTTACACCCCGGTACACCCTGCAACCCAAGGGAAAACCAGAAGCAAAGCCCATCACGCCCACTTAGCAAAGGCCGACACCACCTCGGGCGGGGCTTGCACCATCTCGATCAACACACCCTCACCCGCAATCGGAAATTCATCATTGGCTTTGGGGTGCAAGAAACAAATGTCAAAACCCGCCGCACCCTTGCGGATGCCACCCGGCGCAAAACGCACCCCCTGGGCCGTGAGCCATTCAACCGCTTTGGGCAAATCGTCAATCCACAGACCCACATGGTTCAGCGGCGTGGTGTGCACCGCAGGCTTTTTGTCGACATCCATCGGTTGCATCAGGTCCACTTCCACCTTGAACGGTCCCTTGCCAATGGCGCAGATGTCTTCGTCCACGTTTTCACGTTCGCTCTGAAACGTGCCGGTAACCTCCAACCCCAGCATGTCCACCCACAGCTTTTGCAAGCGTGTTTTACTGGGGCCGCCAATGGCGATTTGCTGAATGCCCAGGACTTTGAAGGGGCGTTGAACAGCTGCTGCGGTCATACGAACTCCACAATCGGCTGGTCCACCGTCAGGCTCTCACCCTTGGTAGCGAGCACTTTACCGACCACGCCGTCGGCGGCGGCAAACAACACGTTTTCCATCTTCATGGCTTCAATCACGGCGATGCGTTCACCGGCCTGGACTTTTTGGCCCACTTCCACCGCCACATTCACCAGCAAGCCGGGCATGGGCGAGAGCACATAACGGCTCATGTCTGGCGGAGCCTTGAACGGCATCAGCGCGAGCAATTCGGCCATGCGTGGTGAAACCACCAGCACGTCCAGACGGCAACCGTTGTGTTGCAGGCGCAGCGCCAGCGGGTTTCTGGGTGTGCCGCGCTCGACCTGTGCGGTGAAGGGCTGGCCGTTGACCGTGCCGCTGATGCAAATGTCATTGAGTCGGGAATCGCTACAGATTTCATAGCTTGCTGCCCCTATTTTCACGCGGGCAGAGCCTGTTTTACCTACAAACTCATCGACATGCACCGGGGTGTAGGCGTTGGTACCTTCATCGCCCAGGGCTACCACCACAAAATCGCTGCCCGCATTGACGGCATAACCCGGCAGTTGCCCGCTCAAGCCCGTGGCACGCTCACGCGATTTGCGGCGCACAAAGGCCGCCAGCGCCAACATGAATTGCGGGTCTTCGTGGGGCACGTCTTCCGCCTTGAAGCCGTGGGCATAGTGTTCGGCAATGAAGCCGGTGTTGAAATCACCCGAGACAAACTTGGGGTGCGCCAACAAAGCCGCCTGGAACGGGATGTTGCTGGAAATGCCGCGAATCACAAAACCATTGAGGGCTTCGCGCATTTTGGCGATGGCATCCAGGCGGTCCACGCCGTGCACGATCAGCTTGGCGATCATGGAGTCGTAATACATCGGGATCTCGCCACCGTCTTGCACGCCAGTGTCCACCCGCACACCGAACCAGTCGGTGGTGTTGGCTTGTTCCATGGTTTGCTTTGGTGGCGCAAAACGCACCAAGCGACCGGTAGATGGCAGAAAGTTGCGGAATGGGTCTTCAGCGTTGATGCGGCACTCCATGGCCCAGCCGTTGCGCTTGACGTCGGCCTGTGTCAGGGGCAGCTTTTCACCCGCGGCCACACGAATCATCAACTCCACCAAATCCAGCCCGGTGATGCACTCGGTCACCGGGTGTTCGACCTGCAGGCGGGTGTTCATCTCCAGGAAGTAGAACGACTGGTCTTTGCCGACCACAAACTCCACCGTGCCGGCGCTTTCGTACTTGACGGCTTTGGCCAAAGCCACGGCTTGTTCACCCATGGCTTTGCGGGTGGCATCCGAAATGAAGGGCGATGGCGCTTCTTCAATCACCTTTTGGTGGCGGCGCTGGATGGAGCATTCGCGCTCGTTGAGGTAAACCACGTTGCCAAAGCTGTCACCAATCAGCTGGATTTCAATGTGGCGCGGTTCTTCAACAAATTTTTCGACGAACACGCGGTCGTCACCAAAGCTGTTGCGTGCCTCATTGCGGCAGCTGGTAAATCCTTCAAAGGCTTCCTTGTCGTTGTAGGCGACACGCAGCCCCTTGCCACCGCCGCCGGCGCTGGCCTTGATCATGACCGGGTAGCCAATGCCCTGGGCGATTTCAACCGCGTTTTCAGCAGTTTCAATGGCGCTGTTGACACCTGGAATGCAGTTGACCCCGGCTGCGCCAGCGAGCTTTTTGGACTCGATCTTGTCACCCATGCAGGCCATAGAGTAGTGTTTGGGGCCGATGAAGACGATGCCCTCTTCCTCCACACGCTTGGCAAATGCTGCGTTCTCGCTCAAGAAGCCATAACCCGGGTGCAACGCCTGGGCACCGGTTTGTTTGCAAGCTGCAATG
>CAIOAQ010000014.1 GCA_903856025.1 uncultured beta proteobacterium | reverse complement strand
GGCCAAATACGGCTGTTAGCCCCCTTTCCGCCCCGGCGGGGGTGGAGAGGGGTTGGGGGTGAGCGGGGGGACTACAAAAGCAAGACAACTCAAACCGCCACAAAAAGATAAACCAAAAATCAAACAAAAAAAGTAATGTGGCCCAAAGCTTGCTAAGCTAGAGACAGGAGTAAAAGATGATGCAGAAATTCGACGAGATGTACACCAAGCTTCCTTATGAATTTTTCACCAAGGGGGCACAAATTCGGGATCACTCCAAAATTTACGACGAATGGCTGGCTCGCCAACCGGGTGACACCATGGCCAAGCGCCGAGCCGAGGCAGAGGTTATCTTTCGGCGCGTAGGCATTACCTTTGCGGTGTATGGCGAAAAAGACGAGGAGGGCGCAGGCACCGAGCGCCTGATTCCTTTTGACTTGATTCCCCGCATCATCCCCGCACACGAATGGCGCAGCATGGAACGCGGTCTGGAGCAGCGTGTCACCGCGCTTAACCGCTTTATCCACGACATCTACCATGACCAGGAAATCCTTAAAGCGGGGCTGATTCCCCGTGAGCAAATTGAGCAAAATGCCCAGTTTCGCCCTCAGATGATGGGCGTGGATGTACCCAACCAGGTGTATTCGCAAATCTCGGGCATTGACATCGTGCGGGCACCCGATGCCAAGGGCAATGGCGAGTATTACGTTCTGGAAGACAACCTGCGTGTGCCCAGCGGCGTGAGCTACATGCTGGAAGACCGCAAGATGATGATGCGGCTGTTCCCCGACTTGTTCGCGATGCATCGCGTCGCCCCAGTGGCGCATTACCCCGACTTGTTGCTGGAGACCTTGCGTGAAAGCAGCCCGGCCACCACCGCCGAGCCCACCGTGGTGGTGCTTACGCCCGGCATGTACAACAGTGCCTATTTCGAGCATGCCTTTCTCGCACAACAAATGGGTGTGGAGTTGGTGGAAGGGCAAGACTTGTTTGTTAAAGATAATTTTTGCTACATGCGCACCACCCGTGGTCCGCAGCGGGTGGATGTGATCTACCGCCGTGTGGACGACGATTTTCTCGACCCCAAAGAGTTCCGCCCGACCTCTACGCTGGGTTGTGCGGGTTTGCTGGACGTGTACCGTGCCGGACACATCAACATTTGCAACGGTGTGGGCACCGGTGTGGCAGACGACAAATCCATTTACCCTTATGTGCCCAAGATGATTGAGTTCTATCTTGGCGAAAAGCCCATTTTGAACAATGTGCCGACCTACATGTGCCGCAACAAGGACGACCTGGCTTATGTGTTGGCCAACATGAAAGACCTGGTGGTCAAAGAGGTGCACGGCGCGGGCGGCTATGGCATGTTGGTGGGGCCAGCGGCGACCAAGGCCGAGGTTGAAGACTTCAAAAAAGCGGTGCAGGCCAATCCCACCGGTTACATCGCCCAGCCGACACTTAGCTTGTCAAGTTGCCCTACTTTTGTTGACAGTGGCATCGCCCCTCGGCACATCGACTTGCGCCCCTACGTGCTGTCCGGCAAGAGTGTGCAAATGGTTCCGGGTGGTCTGACCCGCGTGGCACTCAAAGAGGGGTCGCTGGTCGTCAATTCGTCACAGGGTGGTGGCACCAAGGACACCTGGATTCTGGAAGACGATGCCAGTCAAAGCCAGACTCAAAATCAATCATCATAAGTAAAAAGTACATCTAGCCCCCGTGAAATAAGCTTAATTCGCTATCAAATCTGAGGAAACCTGTATGTTGTCACGCACCGCCGACCACCTCTTCTGGATGAACCGCTACACCGAGCGAGCCGAAAATACCTCGCGTCTGCTGGATGTGAATTACCAAACCGCCTTGTTGCCCCAGTCCACTGCTGCGGCGCAGGCCGGTTGGCAAGGGCTGCTGTCGATCAGCGAGTTGCTGCCTGCGTACAAAGAAAAGCATGGCGACATTCGGGCCAAAGAGGTGATGGACTTCATGGTCAAGGACGAAACCAACCCGTCCAGCATCCTGTCCTGTCTGAGCGCGGCACGTGAAAACGCCCGTGCGGTGCGTGGCACGTTGACCACCGAGGTATGGGAGACGCAAAACCAGACCTGGCTGGAAGTCAAGCGCATGGTCAAAGCGGGAGATTTTGAGGCTGACCCGTCGCAGTTTTTTGAATGGGTCAAGTTCCGCTCGCACCTGTCACGCGGTGTCACTGTGGGCACCATGCTGATGGACGAGGCCTTTCATTTCATGCGCCTGGGCACTTTCCTGGAGCGTGCGGACAACACCGCGCGACTGGTAGACGTGAAGTTTCACGCGGTTGAAAGCGATTTTTACGGCACAGCCAACGGCAAAGAACAAGAATATGACTTCTACCACTGGAGCGCCATTTTGCGCAGCGTCAGCGGCTTTGAGGTGTACCGCAAGGTCTACCGCGACGTGATTCGCCCAGAACGTGTGGCTGATCTGCTGATATTGCGCCCCGACATGCCGCGCAGCCTGCACGCCAGTTTGAATGAAGTGGTGGCCAACCTGAAAATGGTCGCCAATGACCAGTCAAGTGAGACACAGCGCCGAGCTGGCAAGCTGCGTGCCGAGTTGCAATACGGCCGCATCGACGAAATTTTGGCAACCGGACTACACGCCTACCTGACGCAATTTTTGGATCGCATCAATGACTTGGGCGCACACATCAGCCGCGATTTTTTAGTGCCCGTACCGGTTTAAGTTTCTTTGTGCTGTCATGCGGCAGAGCCATTCAGCCATGCTTCATGGCATTTCGCTGGATGATGGGCATTGCCAAAATCGATTGATTCAACAACGCCCATCTGTGCCGGATTAGAACTTGTGAGCCACACCCAACTGGTAGGCGTTGACACTTGCTGTTTTGGTGATATCGGCTACTGTCGGCAAATCTGATTTGCCGAGATAGGCATAAACATCAGTACGTTTGGACAGGTGGTAGTCATAACCGATACCGAATACTTTGGCGAGGTCATATTGGTCATTTTTCGACGAGGCATAGACAAACTTTGCATCACCGCCGCCAATGGCGTAATTCAAACCGATAAGAAAGCCTTTGTTCTTGCCGAGACCGGGGTCAACACTTCCTGGTGCCAGGTACTTTTTCGGATCGCCACTGAAATAAGCCGCTGTGACTTTGGCTGCGCCAAATGTATAGCCGCCACCAAATGTATAGATTTCTGGCTTGGTACCCATTTCAGCGGCAGTCGGGGTAGCACCCGCTGCAGTCTGCACTGGGCGCTCATAAGCTGCATGCAAGGCGAAAGGACCATTGTCGTAGAGCAGGGCAAATTCAACACCGGCATCCAGGTCTTTGACCTCGCTCAGAATGTATTGGGCTTGTGCCTTGAAACCACTGAACGCAGGGCTGAAGTAAGTAATGGCATTGCTCACGCGTGACTGCGAAATGCCAGCCCGCACCACCGTAGTGGTGGTGTCACCGACCACGCCATCGTTGTTAAAGGGGTCTGTCAGGGGCCAACCGGCAATATCGTCGACCAAGCCTTTGGTTCGTCCGAGTTTGACGGTCCCGAAACCACCCGACAGACCGACATTGGCTTGACGCTCAAACATCAGGGTGGATGTCTTGAGGGCACCTGTATCGGCCAAGAATTGTGATTCGAGTTGAAAGCTTGCTTTGAGCCCACCGCCCAGATCTTCCTCTCCCTTAAAACCAAAGCGTGAGGAGTGGTTTTTGTCCATTTGCAAAGCATCATTGCCGCCTTTAACAACAGCAACGCCGTTTGAAGTAGAGCCGCTGGTTTGCCTTAAACCCAGATCCACTAGACCGTACACGGTCACATTCGACTGCGCAAAAGCGCTGCCAATCGTGGCCAAAGCGGCCAAAAATACGAGAGATTTTTTCATATGAAGTTCTAATAGAAAGGAAAGAAAGACCTTAGGGTCACATCACCACCGATTTCGATTCGATGCCGGACTATTAGAAAAAATGAATGTGACAGCATGGTGAAATTTGGTTCGAATGTTTGAAATGGCGCCCCACTACAGAAGGTCAGTCCAGATACACCCCGCTGTCACACGAATGACATATGGCAAGGTGAGAATTCGGCAGTCTGTCTGTCTCCCCTGTTGATACCTTGACGACACGCACTGTCGTTCGCTAAGGTGTGAATTTCCAATATCTAATGAGGTGCAATCGTCATCATGCGCATTCGAAATTTCATGGTCCCGTGCTTGTCCCTGTTAGCGCTCTTGGTTGCCGGATGCGGCAGTGTGAGCGGCAACCATTTGGCCGATAGCAAATTCACGGTGGCCGTCATAGGCGACATGCCCTACGGTGCCAAGTCCACCGATACCACTGAATTTGATGCACATCCTGCCTTTATCGAGGCAATCAACAAGGACAAGGATGTGTCGATGGTGCTGCACGCCGGAGACATCCATTCGGGCTCCGAATATTGCACGCTGGCCTACGATGCCGCGATATTCAACCAATGGGCTGCATACAAGGTGCCTTTGGTTTACACGCCAGGTGACAATGAGTGGGCCGACTGCCATAAGAAGAAGGAAGGCGGCGGCACCTATAACAAAAGCACCGGCAGCATCAATCACGTCATGGATGCGAGCGGTCGCATGATCAACTACGCAGGCGGTGACCCGCTTGCCAACCTTGAACTGGTCCGCTCGATCTTCTTCTCGCCCGCAGGAAAGACACTGGGCGGCGCAATGACTGTTCATACACAGGCACAGGAATTTGACGCAGCCCACCCGACTGACAGCAGCTTCGTCGAAAACGTTTGGTTCGAGAAATCCGGCGTGCTTTTTGCCACGTTGAATATTCCTGGTGGCTCTAACAATGGAACTGACCACTGGTTTGGTACCCCAACCAAGAGTCAAGAACAGCAAAAACTGGTGACGGATTTCACGGGTGCTGCCATGCGCTGGTTGGATGTCGCTTTTGCCACGGCCAAAGCCAATGGTGACGTCGCCGTGGTGATCCTGGAGCAGGCCGATATGTGGGACCTGGATGGTGACAAGATGGCCGATCAGCACTTGACAGAATACAAGCAATACATCGACAAGATGGCTGGACTCACCACGGCTTTTGCAAAGCCAGTGCTACTGATCAACGGCGATTCGCACTTCTATCGCTCCGACAACCCTCTTATGAAGGGTGCTGCCTGCAAGGTTGAAATTCCATCGGCAACGGCCAGCAAGCAGACCGCGACCACAAGCTGTGCCGACAGCGTTGCCAATGGAGTGCTCAAAGGCCTGACCGAGGCGGACCCCTACAGCATCGTTCAGGTGAAAGGTGATCCCGGCTTTGCACCCAGCTACCACATAGGCAACTTTCACCGTGTCGTTGTGCATGGCAACGCCATGGCCAGTAAAACGGATCAGGAATATGTCAAGCTCACGGTTGACCCCGGCGCTCATGCCGTTGCCAGTGAAAATGCTTTTGGTCCGTTCACCTGGACGCGCGTTCAACCTTAAACAGGTTTTGGTGTTCGGACCGAGTTGGCCACCGAAGGACGTCCAGGGCAGTCAAGCACGCAACCTGCGTGAGCGTAGTGGACTGACCGAATGAATTTTTGCGGCAATAATCCAAGGCAGGAGAACTCTGGATGAAAGCCAAAGAAATCAATCATGAACTCGATCACGCGCGTGACGCGGGTCCGGTTAAAGACATCGTCATTCCGCCGTGCCCTGAACTGCTGGTGCAGTTGCAGGCAGAACTTGGGCTGGCGGACCCTGACCCGCATGCAGTCGCCCGCATTGCAGCCGCAGACGTAGCGATGACTGCCGCGCTGCTGCGCATTGCCAACAGCCCTTTGTATGCGCGCCGCGAGCCTGTCAGTTCGGTCGCGCAAGCGGTTTCCATGCTGGGCGTGCGACCGACAGCATCGGTGTTGATGGGGTTTTTGCTGCGCAACACCATTCGGATTGATCCCGCCTTGATAGGGCATTTTTGGGAATCTTCAACCCGTCGCTCCATGGCCATGGCGCACATTGCCAGGCAACTGTACGACCTGGATGTGGAGGTGGCCAAGACCTGCGGCTTGTTTTTTCATGTGGGTATTCCTGTGATGCTGCAAGGCGTACGCGGCTACGGCGGCACGCTGATAGAGGCCATGGCGCGGCAAGACCGAACTTTTGTCCAGACGGAAAACGCTGCGCACCGTACAGACCACGCAGTTGTGGGGGCCCTTGTCGCCAAAACCTGGCGTTTACCCCAGGTGATAGTTCATGCCGTGCGCCTGCACCACGACTTCGCCGTGCTTCATGACGAGTCCATCGCCATCAACGTGCGTCAATTGGTGGCCATCGCGGCCATTGCCGACCACCTGGTTGCAAACCACGAAGGCATCCAGGAGCAGCGCGAGTGGGCGCAGCATGGCGCACAGTGTTTGGCGTTTTTGCAGATTGGTGAAGAAGAGGTCGAAAGCTGGGTTGACGCGCTCTACCCGGCGTTTGAGGGGGTGGTGGTGGCTTGAATGGCCATTTTCACCGCCTGCCCCAACTCAATCACCGCCATGGCGTAGTAGCTGCTCCAGTTGTAGCG
>CAIOAQ010000013.1 GCA_903856025.1 uncultured beta proteobacterium | reverse complement strand
TGCCCGATGGATTGATAAAACGCTATTAACTCAGTAGCGCCTTGCGCAGTATTGACGAGGGCACAGACCGGAAAACCCCAAGACTTCAAGGTTTGCAACAGCTCAAAATGGGTTGGCCAGAAAGGTCCGCCCTGCTCTGGCGTGGTGATGTCGCCCAGCCCGTAGGCAAAAAAACTCAAGGGACGCTGGGCGGCAATGGCAGGGTCGAGCTGGCGCACCGCACCGGCAGCTGCGTTGCGCGGATTGACAAAGGTTTTTTCACCACGTTCACCCGCTGCAATGCGCTGACGCTGGCGCTCGTTCAGCGCGTCAAAGTCGTCGCGGCGCATGTAGACCTCACCACGCACTTCCAGCACTGGCGGCACCTCTGAAGGTAACTTCAAAGGAATCTGCCCGATGGTGCGGATGTTTTGCGTCACGTCCTCGCCCACTTCGCCGTCGCCACGGGTCGCGGCTTGTACCAACACGCCATGCTCATACCGCAGACTCATGGCCAGCCCGTCGAACTTGGGCTCCGTCACGTACTCGATGGCCGGGTCGGTGTCGCTCAAACCCAGCTCACGGCGCATGCGTGCGTCAAAATGCTCTGCGCCGCCTGCGGTGGTGTCGGTTTCTGTGCGGATGCTGAGCATGGGCACCGCGTGGCGAACCGGCGAAAACTGGTCCAATGATTTGCCCCCGACCCGTTGGGTGGGTGAATCAGGCGTGACCAGCTCGGGATAACGTTCCTCCAGCGCCTGCAGCGCCCGAAACAAGCGGTCGTACTCCGCATCGGGCACCGTTGGCGCATCCTGCACGTAATACTGGTGCGCGTAGCTGTGCAAAACCTCGCGCAGCTGCGCCATCTTTATTACGTCATTGTCTGGCGGTGCAAACAGATCAAGCGTGGACATGATTTGAATGTCAGGAGAACAGCCGTCGCGCCAGGGCCGAGCCAGCCGCAAGCTCGCGCTGCGCCAAGGTGTCATACAACTGGTCCAGCTCAGTGGCAATCACATCCATGGCATCTTCGGGCAAAGCCACATCGTTGTCATCTGTCACCAAACCATCCATGTCGCGTGCCAGGGACGCGGCGGCCTCTCGCATGCGTGCAAAGGGACGTTCACCACGATCCACCTGAGGCACATCCAGGCTCAAGGTGACGTCACGCAAGGCGGATTGTGTCGGGTCTTCAGCCAATGCGGCCTGGGCCTCAAAACTCAGGCTAAGCACCGGTGGCAACCCGGAAAGGCTGGCGGGTACCACCATGCGCCCCGCCATGGAACCTGGCACAAAACCCAATTTGGCAGCCATTTGCTGGATATAACTGGGGCTCCATGCCGCACGACGTGCCTGCACTAAAAAACTGAGTTGGGCATCGTGGTCACCCGCAAACTGGTCCAGCTCACGGGCACGAGCCACCTCTTGGCGCATGTCCGGGAAATCAGGTGTGCCCCCCACCACGTCCGAAAAAGTCTGACTCTTCACCACAAACTCTGAAAATTCGATGTCGTTCAAGGCGCCAGAACGGTTGGCCAACTGCACACCCGCTTGAAACTGGCGGTATTTCTGCCCGGCAACGGGAAACTCCCAGCGTTGTGTCTCTGCGTTCAGGCCTTCAATCAAAAAAGGTTTGCTGCCCACACGGCGTGTAGGAGGCATGGCCGCGAGCGCCACTTCGCCCGGCACCTGGGTATCCAACTCGATGGAGGCGATCACGTCAATCAGGGCATCCAACGCAGGCTTTCTTTCGGCCAAGGGCAAAGCAAATCCAGAATGCTCGAACGCCACAGGGTCAAGCGTGGGTTCACGATAAATAGCGGATTCTTCTTGTCCGGCGTGGGTTGCATCCGGCAGGCGCGGTTGGTTGCGTCGAACCAACCAGTAGTTCTGCGCCAATACGGCCAGCAACACCACGACACCGGTGACCATCAAACCCCACTGGAATTGGCTCATAAGTTACCCCATTTCAGCGATGGAAAGCGCTGCGTCCATGTCCACCGCCACGATGCGCGAGACACCCTGCTCCTGCATGGTGACACCAATGAGCTGCTTGGCCATTTCCATGGCAATTTTGTTGTGGCTGATGAATAAAAATTGCGTCTCTTTGCTCATGCTGGATACGAGCTTGGCGTAACGCTCGGTGTTGGCATCATCCAGCGGCGCATCAACCTCGTCAAGCAGGCAGAAGGGTGCCGGGTTGAGTTGGAAGATGGCGAACACAAGCGCAATCGCGGTGAGCGCCTTTTCTCCACCGGACAGCAACGCGATGCTCTGGTTCTTTTTTCCAGGGGGTTGTGCAATCACTTGCACACCGGAATCCAGAATTTCGTCGCCGGTGATGACCAAACGTGCGTTCCCACCGCCAAACAGTTCAGGGAACATCTTGCCAAAATGTTCGTTGACGGTGTTGAACGTGCCCGAGAGCAGTTCGCGGGTTTCACCGTCGATTTTTTTGATGGCATCTTCCAGCGTGGTCATGGCTTCCACCAGGTCCGCACTTTGGGCATCCAGAAAGTTTTTGCGTTCACTCGCAGCGGCCAACTCATCCAGTGCGGCCAGGTTGACGGCCCCCAAAGCGGCAATCTCACGGTTGATGCGGTCAATTTCCCCTTGCATGCCACCCAAGCGCACCGCACCTCCGGCAACGGAGGCTTCAAGCGCTGCCAGATCGGCCTGCGCATCGGTGAGCAGCTGGTGGTACTGGTCAAAGCCCAAGCGGGCCGCTTGTTCTGTAAGTTGGACTTCGGTGATGCGTGCGCGCACGGGGTCAAGCTCGCGTTCAAGCTGCAAGCGGCGCTCATCACTGGCGCGCAGCTTGGCGCTCAAATCGTCGTACTGGCTGCGTTGGGCACCCAGGTTTTTTTCACGATCCAGTTTGGTGGCCAGTGCCTGCTGCAAACCGCCTTGCGCCGCAGCGTCGTTCAGTCGAGCCAACTCTTCATCGGCTCTTTGGCTCTCAGCCCTTACAGAATCTGCCTGTTGTGCTGCTGTTTCAATAGCGCGAGCCAACTCCGCCCGACGTGCACTCAAACTGCGCAAGGTGAAGGTCGCTTCCTGCGCCTGACGCTCCAGGCTGCGTTGTTGTTCACGACATTCGTTCAATTTTCGCTCAGCCAGGATCACCCGGTCATCGAGCTGCGCGTGGCGTTCCTGGGTGTCCGCCAGTTGCATGTCGAGTTCTTCAAAGCGGGCTTCCGCTTCCACGCGACGCTCTTGAAGTTCGCCCAATTGGGCATCCACTTCGGCAAGATCGGTGTCAATTTGGGCACTGCGGCTGCGCGCCTGTTCCGCCAACTGCGTCAGACGCAGGGTTTCCACCTGAAGGTCGTGGCTGCGGCTTTGCAGTTCTGCCGTTTCCCGACGGGCACTGACCAAACGCTGGGACACATCGACATAAGCGGCCTCGGCGCGCACCAAAGCGGCGCGTAGTTCGTCGCTGATCAACACTTGGGCGCGTTGTTGTTTTTCCAGGTTTTCAATTTCCTGGGCACGCGCCAACAGACCGGCCTGCTCTGAATCTTGCGCATAAAAACTAACGCTGAAACGGCCCACCGAATGGCCCGACTTCACATAAATGACTTCACCCGCTTGCAGTTGCTGGCGACTGGCCAGGGCTTCTTCGAGGCTGGCCGAGATAAAACAACCTTGCAGCCACTCATCCAGCAGAGATTTCTGACTGGCATCGTGCACCTTCAGCAGATCCGACAAGCGCGCCAAGCCATTGCTTGGCGTGGCACTGACCGCCAGCGGTGGGGTGTAAAACGCCAGTTTAGCGGGAGGTGCGTCCTGCGCAAAGGCCCGAACCAATTCAAGGCGACTGACCTCCAAAGCACCCAGGCGCTCGCGCAAAGCGCCTTCCAGGGCGTTTTCCCAGCCCTGCTCTATGTGCAATCTGTTCCACAAGCCTTGCAAGTGGTCCAAGCCATGGCGTTGCAACCACGGCTGCAACTTGCCGTCGGTTTTGACCTTTTCCTGCAACGTCCTGAGCGCTTCCAGTCTGGCAGACAAGTCTGCCAGCTTGGCCGACTCGGTGTTGACCGCAGCCTGCTGGCGGCGGCGGTTGTCGTCAAGTTCCGGCGCGCTGTCCTGCAGCTCGGACAGGCGCGCCTGGGCTTCTTCAAAAGCTTCCTGGGCCTGTTCAAACTGTTGCTGCTGGTGAATCAGGCGTTGTTCGTCGGGTGCCGTCAATGCATTGCGATCGGTGAACAGGCGCTCACGACGGTTACCCAACTGGCGGGTTTGATCGTCCATGCTGCGCTGCTCAGCCGCCAACACACCCAGGTGTTGCTGCACTTGCGCCACGCTGGCGCGCTGCTCGCTGGTTGCACGCTGCGCCTGACGCAAGGCTTCTTCCAGATCCGGCAGGGTTTGGGCTTGTTCTTCAACCTGAGCACTGAGCAACTCCGTCTTTTCTTCCCCCAGCAATTCAAGTTCGGCCAACTGTTCCAGTTCAGTTTGGGCATCCTGGGCACGCGCACCCCACTGGCCGGCCTGTTCTTTGAGGGTTTGCAAGCGCAATTCAACCCGCTGGCGGCTTTCCACCACAAAACGGATTTCCGCTTCCAGTTTGCCCACTTCGGCGCTGGCCTCGTACAACAGTCCTTGTGCCTGGTTGACGTGGTCACCAGCTGCGTAATGCGCCTGGCGCACGGTTTCCAGCTCGGATTCGATATGGCGCAGATCCGCCATGCGGGCTTCCAGCGCATTCACCGCATCCAGGGATTCGGTGTGAATTCGGGTCTGGTCGGCTTGTGACTCAGTCCGCTTCAAAAACCAGAGCTGTTGTTGCTTGAGGGTCACGGTACGGGTCAGCGCGTGGTACTTTTGTGCGACCTCAGCCTGTTTCTCCAGCTTGTCCAGGTTGGCATTCAACTCCCGCAAAATGTCTTGCACCCGAGTCAAATTTTCACGGGTGTCGCTCAGGCGGTTTTCTGTTTCACGCCGACGTTCCTTGTACTTTGACACCCCGGCGGCCTCTTCCAGGAACAAACGCAGTTCTTCGGGTTTGCTCTCGATGATGCGGCTGATGGTGCCCTGACCAATGATGGCGTAGGCACGTGGACCCAGTCCGGTACCCAGAAACACGTCCTGCACGTCACGGCGGCGCACCGGCTGGTTGTTGATGTAGTAGCTGCTGTTGCCGTCGCGCGTGAGCACTCGTTTGACGGCAATTTCACCAAATTGGCTCCATTGGCCGCCAGCTCGGTGGTCATCATTGTCAAACACCAATTCCACACTGGCACGACTGGCCGGTTTGCGGGTGGTGGTCCCGTTAAAAATCACGTCCTGCATGGATTCACCACGCAGCTCGGAGGCTTTGCTCTCGCCCAACACCCAGCGCACGGCATCCATGATGTTGGATTTACCGCACCCGTTCGGCCCCACCACACCGACCAATTGACCGGGCAGCAGGAAATTGGTGGGCTCGGCAAACGATTTAAACCCTGAAAGCTTGATGGAATTGAGACGCACGGACGGTTAAACCAATATCAGGAAACGAGAAAAAAGCGGCCAAAGCCATGACTTTGCCAAAGACTTGATGATAACTTGCACCCTGCCCGCCCCCACAGGTGTTATCAGCGTGGCAATTCACCATGGGCCAAAGCCATGACCTGGTCCGCGGGCAGTGTTTTGAGCTTGTGGTCACTCCAGACCTGACGCCAGCGCCGGGCACCTGGCAAACCGTGTCGCAAACCCAGCATGTGACGTGCAATCGAGGGCCAAGGTGTGCCATGTGCTGCCTGCTCACGCTTCATGTAGGCCACCATTTGCATTTCGATGGATTCACGAGTCACAGCAGGGGGCGTCGCGGTGGTGATGCCGTGATCCGTGCCAGGGAAAAACTCGGTGTCCCAATCGCTGAGCCACCAGGGGTTGTGATAGGCCTCTCGCCCCAGCATGACCCCATCGACCGATGAGAGATGCTGCTGCACCTGTTCAGAAGTGGTCACCCCACCGTTCAGAACAATCACCAGATCAGGAAAATCGCGCTTGAGCTGGTAGACACGCTCGTAACGCAAAGGCGGAATTTCCCGATTGTCTTTTGGACTAAGGCCCTTGAGCCACGCATTTCTGGCGTGAACAATGAAAGTTTTGCAGCCAGCACGGCTGACTTCGCCCACGAAGTCGCGAACAAATTCATAACTTTCAACCTGATCAATGCCAATGCGATGTTTGATAGTCACCGGGATGTCCACTGCATTCACCATGGCCTTGACGCACGCAGCGACCAAGCTGGGTTCATTCATGAGACAAGCACCAAAAGCCCCCCGCTGTACGCGCTCGCTAGGACAACCACAGTTCAGGTTGACTTCGTCATAGCCCCATTGTTGAGCCAGGCGGGCACAGTAGGTCAAATCTGCGGGTTCGCTGCCGCCCAATTGCAAGGCAACGGGGTGTTCTTCCATATTGAACGCGAGGTGGCGCGCCACATCGCCATGAATGAGTGCGCCTGTGGTCACCATTTCCGTGTACAAAAGGGCACGCTTTGACAGCAAACGATGGAGGTAACGGCAATGACGGTCCGTCCAATCGAGCATCGGTGCAACAGATACACGATGCCTATCCAACCCTTTAGTTACAATGGTTTGCTGCTCTATTTTTTGATTCATTCAATCAATTTTGTATACATGAAGGGCGCAGGATGACACTTGTTCAAAGGATCCCGTCTGAGCCGCTGCGGTTTGATTTTATCCGAATTAGCCGTAAAACTCGGTCTCTTCAGGGCCGGGATGTAAGGCTTGTGTTTTGCAATCAAACTGTATAAAATACCAGTATGAAATCTGAGCCGAATTTCAATATAAAAACCTTACGAGTGCGAATTAAAGATCGTCATGCAAAGGCTTTGTTGGAGTTGGCATCGGCTGTGAATTTTGTCTGGAATTTCGATAATGATTTGTCGTTCAAACACACCCAGCGCACGGGCAAATTTTTCTCTGCTTTTGACCTCAATCCCTATACCAAGGGTGCAGGCAAGGAAATGGGCCTTCACTCACAAACCATTCAGGCCATCAACGAAGAATTCGTTTGCCGTAGAAAGCAGTTCAAACAAGTGAAACTTCGTTGGCGGGTTTCCAAGGGAAGTCGCAGATCGTTGGGATGGGTTCCTGAGCCTGACCACACACCGTGATGTCATTTCCGTCTGAATTGGTCAAATTACATGAAGGGCAGTTGGCCTGAGCCATCACGAAAGCTGATCGAATTTGAGAACGTGAAACACTGATGGCGT
>CAIOAQ010000012.1 GCA_903856025.1 uncultured beta proteobacterium | reverse complement strand
GGTGAAAAACTGCAATGCCGTGTTGATGCACAACTGGAAAATATCGCTAACGACAGTGCGTTGGTGAAGTCATTCTTTCGCCATCCTTCTGTCTCTTATATTACTGACTTATGAGTAAGGAGCACACACCATGCAGTTTCACGATTCCAAACGTGCAGTTTCCTTGATATCAAGACATGCTGCACCGGCACTGATGGCACTTGTTGTCGCAGGTACCGGTTTGGTTTCCAATCCGATACACGCTCAAACCGTTTACCGCAGTGTGGATTCCAACGGACGCGTGACGTTTTCTGACAAACCCCCAGTTGAACCGGCCGCTAAAGTCACACCTGTGAGCAGCCTCGTTCCCGCGACACCGTCAACCGCTGCAACGTTGCCGCTCGAATTGCGTCAGGTGGTTGGCAAATTCCCGGTCACGCTTTACACCAGCGACAACTGTGCCCCGTGTGATGGTGGTCGCCGATATCTTGTCGTCAGAGGGGTTCCATTTTCTGAAAAAATTGTCAATACGGCACAAGATGTCGATGCGTTGAAAACCTTGACCGGTAGCACGACATTGCCATTTTTAACCATTGGCAGCCAACATATTGCTGGCTACTCAAGCTCGGAGTGGACGCGCTACTTGAACGCGGCGGCCTACCCTGAGCGTTCCGCCCTTCCTGCAAATTACAACGCACCTCCAGCAACGGCACTGGTACCCGTCCAGGCGCCATCCGCCATTCAGCCAACAAGTCCTACACTTGAACAAGCTCAACCACCTGTTTTACCTGTCGCTCCACAAAAAACGCCCAGTAACCCGGCGGGTATCCAGTTTTAAACCCGTTTTGACCTGATAAAAAAATACCCCGAACCATTGCCATGGCCGGGGTATGTTGAATCAAGCAATCTGTTGGCTACGCTGGCAAAACCACTTGGTTGTCAACGCTCAACAGGTAATCGTTAAAGATGTGCTCTGCGCTGAGCGTTTGATAGCTGCCATCTGCATTGCGGCGTGTGGTGTCTTTCAGCCGGTAGGTGTAATGCCCGCAAGTCCACAACTTGAAGTTGCGCATCTGGGTACACAAGCAGGTTTTATCTTGCACAGAAATGTTTTTGCCATCTGGATGCAGGGCCAACTCGCGGTTGTAGGCGGTGATGTAAGCGCAATTGCCGTTACCGTCGAGCAAATAGCCATACGATTCACAGTTGGGGCGAATGCCGTCACCAATGGCCGGCGAGCCCTTGAGCATGCGCATGGGGTAGCCCGTGGGGGATATGGTGTTCACCACAATATCTTCTTCGCTGGCACGAAAGTAATCTTGTTTGACAGCGGTAGGCAAACCGCATTCATTGGCTACCGTAAAACGTGTCGCCACCTGCACGGCAGCTGAACCGCTCTCCAGAAATGAAACTGCATCGCTGCCGGTAAAAATACCACCCGCAGCAATCACCGGGATGTTGAGCTGATCGTCTTTCACATACTTGATCACTTCGGCAATGATGGTCGCCAAATCATATTGAGCCCAATCCAAACCAAAACCCAAGTGACCGCCTGCCAACGGACCCTCAACAACCACGTAATCCGGCAAGCGTTCCAAGCGCGCATTCTTGCGCAAGAAAAGCTGCAACGCACGCACGCTGGAAACAATGATGCCGAGTTTTGCATCACGAAAACGAGGGTGATCTGCAATCAGTCCAAACGACCCCAAATGCAGACCCGCACTCAAAGTAATGCCGTCAACACCTGCATCCAGTGCAGAAGCCATCCGGACCTGCAATGTTTCACGGGGGCCGTTCATGGTGAGCTTTTCCATGCAGTTCACAAAAATCAGCCCATCACCCTTTTTGGCCTCCATGGTCGAACCTACATGGCGACGCGTCGCTTCGGCAAGAATGCCCAAGTCAAATTTAACTTCAGATTTGTCTGAGTTGAGGATATTGTGTTTGTATTGTTTGGTCTTGTCTTTGACAAAGCTGGTATCAAAACGTCGGTCTGAAACATCATTCACCATGGCATCCGAAATATGACCAATGCCACCCAGTCGAGCTGTTTCAAGGGCCAGTTCTGCAGTAGAAATGTCCACACCCATGCCACCCACGATGATCGGCACAATCTCTTTTTTGCCGAACTTCAGGCGAAAGTCATCCACACGTTTCATGAAAATCCTTGAGCCATTTGACTTCTGTGTTGGAGACGCAATTCACCAACGAACACGATCAGAAGCCAGAAATTCACAAGACAAAATAATCTTGTGTGGCGGCGATTCTACCCGCGCGTCCTGACGTTCCTTCGATCAAAATAATACCCCTTGCAGAGTTGTATGCTTGGGCATTGCGTCACATTTCATGAGGTTTTTTACATGACCATTGCTACTTCAAGACGTGTCAAACCACTTAAGGGAGTTCGCGTCCTGAGTTTGAGTTTGAACCTTCCTGGGCCAGCCGCACTGATGCGTCTGCGCGATATGGGTGCGAGCTGCCAGAAGTTTGGGCCTCCTGCACCCCTTGCATCCCCCAAAGGCGTGACTGGCGATCCCATGAGCGCTTATAGCCCAGCCGCCTACAACACCTTGCACACCGGCATTCGTACCCGTGACGTGGATTTAAAGACATCCAAGGGACAAGCACTGCTACAACGTGAGCTGAAAAAAACCGATGTCCTTTTGACTTCGTTTCGTCCCAGCGCCTTGATCAAACTCGGCCTGAGCTGGAAAAGCCTGCATGCGTCATATCCCCTTTTGAGTCTGATTGCCATCGTCGGTGCACCAGCCAAGCGCGCGGAGGAACCGGGTCACGACCTGACCTACCTCGCAGAAAATAATTTGATCACTGGCCTTGACCTGCCGGCCACCTTGTACGCGGACATGGCTGGCGCTTTGATGGCTACCGAAGCCGTACTGCAATCCGTACTGTTACAAAGACAATTGGGAGCAGGCAGGTATTTTGAGGTTGCCTTGTCAGAGGCGGCAGCCCACTTGGCACTGCCGCGCACCTGGGGGCTCACCCTGCCAGGAACAATGATAGGTGGCGGTCATGCAGGTTATGCCATTTACCCCTGCCACGATGGCCGTGTGGCACTGGCAGCGTTAGAGCCGCACTTTGCCAAACGCTTGTGCCTGGCCGCTGGCCTGAGCTGGTCAACTGCAGACATGATGATGCAGGTCAAGACCCGTCAAGCCATCGCCCGCTTTGTAGCCCCGATGTCACGGCAAGCCCTGGATAGGCTCTCCATCGAACACGATATACCGTTGTACACGCTTCCAAAACAATAGCAGTAACACCAATACTTCAGGGGGCTATATGCCTCTTTCATACCAACCCTGGTGTCTGGATGAAATGTGAGCTATGTCGACTGTCAGCGAATACCTGGAACCGCCTGTCCCAACATTTCTTTGGTCACCAGGGTGATGCCGGAGTCGGTGACGCGAAACCGCTTTTTGTCTTGCGCTGGGTCGACACCGATCACGGTGCCCGCTGGCAACACGCTGTTTTTGTCAATGATGCATTTTTTCAACACGCAGTGTCTTCCAACCTGAACATTGGGCAGCAACATTGAATCTTCCACGGTGGCGTAACTGTGCACATGCACACCGCTGAACAGCATTGATCGCCGCACAATGGCTCCACTGACAATGCATCCGCCGGACACCATCGAGTCCACCGCTTTGCCTCGGCGAGTGTCATCGTCAAAAACAAATTTTGCCGGTGGCGTTTGCGGCTGCCAAGTCCATATGGGCCAATTTTCAGAATACAAATTCAGGTCAGGGGTGACTTGCACCAAATCCAGGTTCGCCGCCCAATACGCGTCGAGCGTTCCCACATCACGCCAGTAAGCGGGTTGACCTGGCTCGGAGACACAACTGTCCGCAAAATTCTGTGCATACGTGCGATAACGCTTGACGCAGTGCGGAATAACATCTTTGCCGAAGTCATGGCTGGATTTGGGGTCGTCTGCGTCACGCAGCAACTGTTCAAACAAGAAACCGGTATTAAAAACATAGATACCCATACTGGCCAAGGCTTTGCCAGGATCATTGGGCATGGACTGTGGCACCGCTGGCTTCTCATTGAAATCCACCACGCGACTCTGATCGTCTACCGACATCACACCAAAGCCGCCGGCATCGGACAAAGGGACTTCAATGCACGCAATCGTCAGGTCTGCCTGGCGCTCGGCATGCGCTGCGAGCAAACGCCCATAGTCCATCCTGTAGATATGGTCGCCAGACAAGATCAATACAAACTCGGGTCTGGAGTGGCGAATTTCACGTAAATTCTGAAACACCGCATCGGCTGTACCCTGGTACCAGTGCACTTCGTCATACTGTTGCTGCGCTGGCATGATTTCGATAAATTCGTTCAACCGTCCGTCCAAAAAACTCCAGCCCAGCTGAATGTGACGAATCAGGCTTTGTGACTTGTATTGGGTCGCCACGCCTACCCGGCGCACGCCCGAATTGACGCAGTTGGAAAGCGTGAAATCAACGATACGGAACTTCCCGCCAAATGGCACAGCCGGTTTGGCTCGAAAGTCGGTCAATTCGTACAGACGGCTGCCGCGGCCACCAGCCAGAATCACTGCGAAGGTGTTGCGTGTCAGTTCACTGATAAAACGCGGATCTTGTGCCCTTCGTTCATGAGTGACCATTCCAACCTTGCTTTCCATGTTGACACTCCAATGAAATACTCAGACGGCGACTGCTACTTGTCAGGCTCAACTGGAGCCAAAGTTCTCCGGCATCTGGATCGCCACCACCTCACCGCGCGCTGTGGCAACACCGCCAGCGTAGACCACGGATTCGATCACAACCTTGCGCCCCTTGATTTCCTTCACCCGGCCACGAATTTCAAGTCTCTCAGTGATCGGTGTGGGCTTTAAATAATCCACATGCAGTGAACCTGTGACAAAGCGGAATGTAGGCACGCTGTCCATGGCGCGCCCTTCCTGTTTGTACATGGCTGCGGCAGCGGTACCCGTGCTGTGACAGTCGATCAACGATGCCAGCAAACCACCGTAAGTAAAGCCTGGTATAGCG
>CAIOAQ010000011.1 GCA_903856025.1 uncultured beta proteobacterium | reverse complement strand
TTGACACCAGCACCGAACACATGTCGATCGCGGTGCAATGCGGCGCGGGCGATTCGGCACAGCTTTTTGAACACAGCGGTGCGGGTGGTGCGCACACTTCCACCCACCTGATTCCTGAAATCCAGGCCTTGATGGCGCAGGCCGGATTGAAGTTTCAGGACCTGTCGGCCATTGTGTTTGGTGCCGGGCCTGGCTCGTTCACCGGGCTGCGCACCGCCTGTTCGGTGGCGCAAGGCTTGGCCTTTGGTGCGGCCTTGCCGGTGCTGCCGGTGGACACCCTGATGGCCGTGGCAGAAGAAGTCCGCTGGCAAATGGGCGCGCCAGGCGCTTTGGAGGTGCTGGTCATGCTGGATGCCCGAATGGACGAGCTGTACACCGAAAGCTATGTTTTTGAGAGTGGATCATGGTTATCCTACAAGGGGTACAACCTGCTTTCTCCTGAAGATGTGGTGTGGAACGGCCAGGCCGTTTTGGCCGGCAATGTATTTGATGCCTATGGCGAACGCCTGCAGACGTGTGGTGCGCAGCGTATCAAGGCCCTGCCCACAGCATCGGCCCTGTTGCGATTGGCACCAGGCCTGTTGGCCGCTGGCGCAGCCGTCGCGCCAGAGCATGCCTTGCCGGTGTATATCCGCGACAAAGTAGCGCAAACCACGCTGGAGCGCACCGCTGCCAAAGCGGCCTTGGCCAGCGGCACACCCACTTCCATGGATCGACAGGTGTGAATCGCACGCCATGACTGAGCAGCGCACCCCACTTGAAGTCCGTTTTGAACCGATGACTGCGGCCCAGCTGGAGCTTGTGGTGGCGCTGGAGCGTCAGGCCCACCCGCACCCCTGGCAGATTCGCCATTTCACCGATTGCCTGGAAAGTGGCTACCCGTGCCAGTTGTTGATGGCCGGTGACGAGCTGTTGGGCTACTTTGTCGGCATGAAAGGCTTTGAAGAAGTGCATTTGCTCAACATCACCGTGGCACCCCGGTACCAACAGCAGGGGTGGGCGCGCGTCATGCTCGACGCACTGGCGCTGTGGGCGCGCGGGCAGGGTGCACAGTGGTTGTGGCTGGAGGCACGCACCGGCAACCTGCGCGCCATTCACGTCTACAAAGCGCACGGTTTTCGCAACGTGGGTGTGCGCCGTGCCTATTACCCGGGCGCAGAGGGTGCGCGTGAAGATGCGGTGGTGATGAGCATGAAGCTCGGCTCTGCGGTTTGAAGGGACAATGTGCCCATGAGCCTCGACCTTGACACCCGCCAACGCGCCATGTTGCACGAAATGGGTGTGCACGTCTGGCTGCCGCAGACGCCCGATGTGCTTGAGGAATCGGTTGAAATAGCTCCTGAAAATATAGCGATAAGTGAAGAAAATACGAGGGATAGAGCCGTAAATGGTGCAAATGAACCAGACGCAACTCATGCGCTGGCTGTGCCCCATACCCCGGCACCTGCCCCTTCAACCCGCACATCACCCAAGGCCATTTCTGTAGTGGCAGGGCTGCCCAGCCCCAGCACAGTCACGGCCTTGCCAGAAGGCATTGCAGACATGGCCTGGCCCGCTGTGGCGAACGCGGTCGTGCACTGCCAAGCCTGCGCCATGTGTTTGGGGCGGCGCGCCTCGGTGATCACTGCACCACAAGTGGCCACGCCGTGTGACTGGATGGTCGTCGGAGATCCACCAGACGAGCTTGAAGAACGTTCAGGCGGTCCTTTTGTGGACCTGCCCGGCAAGCTCCTCGACAACATGCTGCGCGCCGTGGGTGTGAAACGCTTGGTGCCAGAAGAACCCCCAACCGGGGAACCTGGCGAAGCGGCTGGGCGAGCCTACCTGAGCCATGTGCTCAAGTGCCGTCCGGCCTTGTCTCGTGCCCCCACGGGGGATGAATTGGCGACCTGCGCCCATTACCTGCGACGTGAAATTGCCTTGACGCAACCCAAAGTCATCCTGGCCATGGGCCGGTTTGCCATGCAGGTGTTGCTGAGCGAAACCCCGCCCGAGCGCGCCAAACAGCCTTTGGGCAAATTGCGCGGTCAGGTGTGGCGTTTTGCGGGTGTGCCAGTGGTGGTGACCTACCCGCCAGCCTACCTGCTGCGTTCAGGTCAGGACAAAGGCAAGGCCTGGGCTGATTTGTGTCTGGCGCTGGACGTGGCGCGAGGCGACTTGCCCCAAGCAAGCTGAAAAATCAGACGGTGGCAGGGGCCGGTGCAGTTGTGGCGTGGTCCAGGTCCGGGCGTTTGTAAGGGTCCACGTGCGTCATCATGTTCAGCACGCGGTGGTGTTGCATGACGCGGACGCGGGCGGCCACGGCGATGTCATGGCCTTGTTCCACACTCAGGGTGGCATCCACCTCCAGGTGGGCGTCCACCACAATCATGTCGCCCATTTTGCGGGTGCGCACATCGTGCACGTCGCTGATGCCAGGTGTGTCCATCAGGGTTTGGCGAATCGATTGCACTTCGGCTTCGTCCACCGCGCGGTCCATCAGGTCGTGCAGCGCGTCCCAGCCAAAGCTCCAGCCCATCCGGGTCACCATGAAGCCCACCAGGGCTGCGGCAATCGGGTCAAAAATTGGGTAACCCATCAGGTTGCCGATGATGCCCACCCCCACCACCAGGGAGGACGCGGCATCTGACCGGGCGTGCCAGGCGTTGGCCACCAGCATGCTGCTTTTGACCTTTTTGGCGACCATCAGCATGTAGCGGAACAACAGCTCTTTGGCTGTCAACGCCCCTGCCGCCACCCACAAGGCGGTGATGTGCACCGTGGCAATGGTCTCAGGGCTTTGCAGTTTGTGCGCCGCCGACCACAGCATGCCCAGCCCCACAGCCAACAGCAGTGCGCCCAGTACCAAAGAGGCGGCGGTTTCAAAACGCTGGTGTCCATAGGGGTGGTCTTCGTCGGCGTCTTTCTGGCTGTGGTGGTTGGCAAACAGCACCACAAAGTCAGCCACCAGGTCTGACAGCGAATGGATACCGTCCGCAATCAGGCCCTGTGATTTGGACAGCACGCCCGCCACGATCTGGGCGACAGTCAATACCAAATTGACGCCAACGCTGACCCAGGTGCTTCGTGCAGCAGCGGCTGAGCGCTGGGCAGGGGTGAACGGGCTGTCTTCGGTGTCTTCCTGGAAATTTTCGTTGTTCATTGGACTCAAAGGTGGGACGATGTCAGATTTTGGAGTCTAGCGGCAAAACCGCGACGTTCAGGCTGGATACGTTCTAAGCTGCACCGGTCATGCCGGGGGCCGGAGCCGGTGCTTGCAGAATGGAATTGGCCACGCTGTCTTCGCCAGGGTGACCAC
>CAIOAQ010000010.1 GCA_903856025.1 uncultured beta proteobacterium | reverse complement strand
TGCAACGGCTACCCAACTGGGCGGTGCGGGAACGCCGAGCTGTTTGCGCTGTACACCGCACACCAACGCTCCAACGCAGAGGTTGGCGATGACCAACTTGTACCCACGCCGCCGTGTCAGCCATTCGCGTTGAACACCATCCGTCAAAACACAAGGCAAAATAGGGCTGTTGGCTCCCCTTTCCGCCCCGGTGGGGGTGGAAAGGGGTTGGGGGATAGGGGGGGAATACAAAAGCTAAAAAATCAACAAAAGCTAAAAGCCCACCAATAAAAACAGACATCACATACCCCAGACTCAAGCCGTCGGCCGCTCAGGCGGCAACGCTGCAGCCGCCTTCTGGTCCCGCTCAAACTGCCACTCCACCACCGACTTGATCAATAAAGTGAGCAGTGCAAGCAGCGCCAGCAAGGACGCGACAGCAAAAGCAGCTACAGACTGGTATTCGTTGTACAAAATTTCCACGTGCAGGGGCAGCGTGTTGGTTTGGCCGCGAATGTGACCGGACACCACCGACACCGCGCCAAACTCGCCCATGGCACGGGCGTTACACAAAATCACACCATAAACCAAGCCCCACTTGATGTTGGGCAAAGTCACGTACCAGAAGGTTTGCCAGCCAGTGGCACCCAGCACGATGGCGGCCTGCTCCTCGTCGGTGCCTTGAGCCTGCATCAGCGGAATCAACTCACGGGCGATGAACGGAAAGGTGACAAAAATAGTGGCCAGGATGATGCCGGGCACCGCAAAAATGATTTTGATGTCGTGCTCAGCCAGCCAGGGGCCGATCCAGCCTTGCGCCCCAAACATCAACACATAAATCAGCCCGGCCACCACAGGCGACACTGAAAACGGCAGGTCGATCAGGGTGGTTAAAAACGCCTTACCCTTGAACTCGAATTTGGCAACTGCCCAAGCCGCTGCCACACCAAACACCAGGTTCAGTGGCACCGCGACGGCTGCCGTCAAAAATGTCAGACGAATGGCGCTCCAGGCATCGGGTTCCTGAAGCGCCGCAATGGCCTCGGGCAGGCCCTTGCGCAGCGCTTCGGTGAACACCGCCGCCAACGGCAGCAACAAAAACAGAAACACAAACCCCAGCGCAAGGCTGATCAAGGTCCAGCGCACCCAGGTCGGCTCTGAGGTGCCCGACCTGGCACCAGCGTTGCTCACTTGGCGCACGGGGCTACCCGTCAATGCAACAGATGCACTCATTATTTTCCCCCTGAGCGTTTGCGCTGCCAGCTTTGCAAGGCGTTGATGGCGAGCAGCAACACGAACGAAATGCCCAGCATCACCGTGGCCACGGCAGTCGCTCCGGCGTAGTCGTATTGCTCCAGCTTGCCAATGATGATCAACGGTGTAATTTCCGAAATCATGGGCATATTGCCTGCAATGAAGATCACCGAGCCGTATTCACCTACCGCGCGGGCAAAAGCCATCGCAAAGCCCGTCAACAAGGCCGGTGCGATGCTTGGAAAAATCACATACCGAAAAGTCTGAAAACGGCTCGCTCCCAGGCAAGTGGCGGCTTCCTCCAGTTCTTTTTCGGCATCCTCCAGCACGGGTTGCACCGTACGCACCACAAACGGCAAGCCAATAAAAATCAGCGCAATCACGATGCCGTTAGGGTTGAAAGCCAGTTGAATGCCCATAGGCTCCAGATACTGCCCGACCCAGCCGTTGCCCGCCAGCAAGGCGGTCAGCGAAATACCTGCCACAGCGGTGGGCAGGGCAAATGGCAAATCCACCAGCGCATCGATGATTTTTTTGCCAGGAAACTCGTAGCGCACCAACACCCAGGCCAGCAGCAGACCCGCAAACACGTTCACCACGGCAGCCAGCAAGGACGAGCCAAAAGTCAGCTTGTACGAAGCCACCACCCGTGGGCTGGCCACTGCTGTCCAAAAATCAGCCCAGCTCAGGGTAAAGGTTTTGAGCAGCAGGGCTGACAGCGGAACCAGCACGATCAGGCCGAGGTAAAACAACGTGTAGCCCACGGTCAGGTTAAAACCAGGCAGCACCCGCCGGGCGGGTCGGTTGGCAGGCAAGACACCTCCCAAAGGCATGGTCGAAAGAACGGCTGAAGTCATGGAGTGGTTTTCATATAGAGGAACAGGCCAATGTCAAAACCGGCGTGCTTGGCATGGATTGGTGGAAAAGGGTCTACTTGACGCTGTAAATCTTGTCAAACTGACCGCCGTCGTTGAAATGCACCTTTTGCGCTTCCGACAAGGAGCCAAAAAACTCGCTCACCGGGAACAGGGTCAGTGGTTTAAAAGTGCTGGCGTACTTGGCCAGAATCTTCTGGTTGTACGGACGAATGCCGTGTTTGGCAGCAATCTCCTGCGCTTCATCGGAGTAAAGGTAGTTCAAATAGGCCTTTGCCAAGTCGCCTGTGCCCTTTTTTGCCACCGTGCGCTCGACCACGGCCACCGGGTTTTCTGCAATGATGCTGATGGACGGGTGAACGGCATCGACCTTGCCAGCACCAAATTCACGGTCAACTGACACCACCTCAGACTCAAACGTGATCAGCACATCGCCAATGTTGCGCTGCAAAAAAATGGTGGTGGCATCGCGCCCGCCCTTGGCGAGCACCGGCACGTTCTTGAACAGCTTGGCTACAAATTCTGCGGCTTGCGCGTCCGTACCGCCGGTTTTGCGCACATAGCCCCACGCGGCAAGATAAGCCATGCGACCGTTGCCACCGGTTTTAGGGTTGACCAGGATGACCTTGACATCGGGTTTGATCAGGTCGTTCCAGTCCTTGATGCCCTTGGGGTTGCCGTTGCGCGTCAGAAACAGCATGGTTGACGTGGTGGGCGAGGCATTGTTGGGAAAACGCTTGACCCAATCCGCCGCCACGATGCCACTTTTGGACAGAAACTCCACATCGGTGGTGGTGTTCATGGTGACCACATCGGCATCCAGGCCGTCGTTCACCGCACGGGCTTGCGCGCTGGAGCCACCATGCGACTGATCCACCTTCACATCCTTGCCCGTGGTCTTCTTGTAATTGGCCACAAAGGCGGCGTTGTAGTCTTTGTAGAACTCGCGCGACACGTCATAGGAAGCATTCAGCAGAGTCTGCGCTGATGCAAATTGTGTAGCAGTCATCACAATGAATGCGAGGGCTAGAGTGATTTTCTTCTTGATAGTCATGAGGATTCCTGGGTTCAGGTAACAATAAAGTTAAAAATTGGTGTTCAACGCTCAGTTGCATCACGCAGCCAACAATTGGCTGCGCTGCGGACCACTGGCTTCTTCTATCAGCGACTGCAACAAGCCCCATCCAAGCGGCCAAGCGCCAAAGCCCGCTTCTAGGTTGATGTGACCCGCGTCCTGCAGACGGACGAATTCGCTGCCCCAGGCCCGTGCGTACGCCCCAGCGGTGCGCACCGGGCAATAAGGGTCGGTGTTGCTGGCCACCACAATGCTGGAGTACGGCAGGCGTTGATAGGGTACCGGGGCAAAATCTGCCAGCACCGCCCGTCGTTCCGGGTCCGCAGGGGCCACCAACAAAGCGGCAACAACCCGCGAAGAAGCCTCAGGCGGCAGATGCACAGTGGCGATACATCCCAGACTGTGCGCGGCAATCACCACCGGCCCTCGCTGCGCCAGAATGGTTTTTGTGATCGATGCCACCCAGGCTTTGCGCGAAGGACTTACCCAGTCATCTTGCTGCACGCGCACCGCGCCCGGCAACTGGTCTGCCCAGAGGCTTTGCCAGTGGCCAGGTGGCGAATCGCGCCAGCCTGGAATGATGACGATGGTGACCATGATGTGATGCGTGTACTGCTGATGTTGTTGTCAGGAGGACGCATTGTGCGGTGACCGACTTCAAACTCAAACTACTTAGTTTCTATTTGTTTAGTCTGAAATAGATATATCAAACGATGCTGCTATCAGAAGAAAAATCCCTGCCTCCAAGACATGGGTCAGATGCTCAGAACACAAACGTGGCAAGCAATCGACCCGCTCGATTGGCAGAGATCAGGTTTGTTATACCGCCTGGCCCGTAGCGTCAAACAAGCCTTCAAACAAGATGGAGCTGAGGTAACGGTCACCCGAGTCCGGCAACACCACCACGATGGTCTTTCCAGCGTTCTCGGGCTTCTTGGCCAAACGCACCGCAACTGCAACTGCCGCGCCGCAGGAAATACCCGCCAAAATGCCTTCTTCTCGCGCCAGGCGGCGGGCGAATTCGATGGCTTCCTCGTTGCTCACCTGCTCCACGACATCCACCAAAGACAAATCCAGAACGTCGGGTACAAACCCGGCACCAATGCCCTGAATCTTGTGTGGGCCAGGTTTGATTTCTTCACCCGCACGCGCTTGAGTCAATACCGGACTGGCTGTGGGCTCGACCGCCACCGATGTGATGGCCTTGCCTTTGGTATTTTTGATGTAGCGCGAAATACCCGTGATGGTGCCGCCGGTACCCACACCGGACACCAGAATGTCAATTTTTCCGTCGGTATCGTTCCAGATTTCGGGGCCGGTGGTGGCCTCGTGGATGGCCGGGTTGGCTGGATTCTTAAATTGTTGCAGCAACACATATTTGGGGTCACTTGCCGCAATTTCCTCAGCCTTGGCAATCGCGCCTTTCATGCCTTTGGCCCCTTCGGTCAACACCAGTTTTGCACCATAGGCCAGCAACAGTTTGCGACGCTCAATGCTCATGGTGTCGGGCATGGTCAGCGTGATCGGTATCCCGCGCGCGGCCGCCACGAAAGCCAGCGCAATGCCGGTGTTGCCACTGGTGGGCTCGACAATCTCTTTCCCCGCGCCCAACACACCACGTTTTTCAGCGTCCGCCACCAAGGCCGCGCCGATCCGGTCCTTGACCGAATAGGCCGGGTTGCGGCCTTCAATTTTGGCTAATACGGTGGCCCCAGCACCATCGGTCACACGGTTGAGTTTGACCAATGGGGTACGGCCAATGGACAGAGAGTTGTCGGCAAAAAAATGACTCATGATGAAAGTTCTCCGGTGGTAAAAATAGTATTGTTGAATTAGTCCTGAACCCAGGACTAATCGCAGGAGCGCCGGCCGCCCAGGCCAACTGAGGTGGCACACCACCAGCGTAAGGCAAACCGATGGACTGCGCAACCGCACGAACAGCATCCAATTGATCTGCAAATGGATTGACGTCGGTGGTAATGATCAGCGTTCTTGGTTTTTGTTGGGTTTGAAGTTGGTAGCCCATTTACGTTCACGTTGTGAATTGAACTTTAAGTGGAACCAGCCAAAACTCAAACGATTGATTTGTCACTTCTAAATAACTGATCGGTCTATAGAAGCCCCAGAGAAACGTGCAGCGCTTGCTCCGCGGCGCCGAAGATTCAGGCAAGGTAGTCACGCCTGCCAGACACCAAACCCGCCTGCACGCAAGTCAATGCCCAATTCAACTTCCAAACTCGTGGCGTCTTCATAGGTCAGGGGGTTGTACAACTCATAGAGCTCGGGCATCAAGTGCAATCCAAATTTCTGGACATAACTGTTCGCTTGAATACCCGCCTTGTGTTTGTCAAAACGTACATCCGGGTCCAATCCTGTCATGCCAACGTAGACACAAGGCTTTCCCGGTAGGTAATTGGGGTTGCAGCGAATGAACCGGGCGATGCGGAGAACCTCGTTAGAAAGCTCGACCACATAGACGTGGTACCGCTTGCGTTTGCTCCTCAAGGTAATGGCCCCGGCGTTAAGTGGTCAAGCCCCGCTGCACCGGCGCTTGCGCACTGGTCGCCAACAGCTCTGCAAAGCAAGAGCGCATGAACTCCAAGCATCCCGAAATTCGGTGGGTGGTTCAACACCGAAGTGTTTGATGTAGCGTTCGCGCTCCTTGATGGCTTGGTAGTGGCTGCACATGTCGCAATGGTAGCAAGCAGATCTCAGCCATTGTACGGATAGCCCTATGAACGCGTAATGCGGCAAGATCACACGGGTCGACCAGTGAGTGAAAATGACCATTTAGACAACCCTCATCATCAACGCTGACACTGCATCAAAATGACTTGCTCGTTTCTTCGTCTTTTCCTGTGTCTTTTCTGGACGCTTTGGCTGCCTTTCAACAGTCAAGCCCAAGCGCCAGAAAAATGCGTCTCCACGATCGCGGAGTTGAAAGTAATGCTTGCTGATCAGCCACTCTCTTTGAAATGGGAAGAGACAACGATGGATGATGCCAAGCCACTGGTCGTGTCAATTTCAGGAAATCGCGGTGCACTTTCCGTGGCGTTCATCAAGACGACGAAAGGTCTCTGGGCAGATATTTCCGGCGTGATTTGTAAAACGGACAAGGCAATGGAAATCAGATTTACCGCAGATCAGATTCATTTTGGCCCCGCCGCAAGCTGGATACTTCGCTATGCGCTGAGTAACGGAGGAAAATTCACACTGACCAGAGTTGGGGACAAGCAGTTGCAAGTGCAGACCACCGGATGGAGTGGGATCTTTGTTCCAGTAGAAAAGTAGCGAACCGCATCCAGGAGAACAAGTGAATACTGAACTCCACATATTGCATACTACGGCCGCATGACTGATGCAGCCCACCTGGCAGATGACCAAATCCGCAGCTTGCAGTTGGCGCTCAAAACGTCCAGCTTTTTCTTTGTCACCCCCTGCTGCCAGCATCACCCTGCCCTGGAATCAACGTATCTGGTGGCGTTGGTGCTGACTCGACAGCCCTTCGCAACGAGCGCAGCCGCTGGTTATGAGCCAACAGACGCGCATATTCGTCAGCCAATCTCTTCCCATTGCCATTGCAAACCCAACACGAATTGATCGTGGACAATACATGCGAATCGAAGGATACCGCGCGAGCGGTATAGTGCCGCCGGCACACTAGCGTCATTCAGCAGCACGTACTCACGATTGACCATCTATAGCCAGCAGCCGTGATTGCCTCCATTTGGGCGGCAGGTTTCATGTGCAAAACCGACAACACCGAAACGCAAGGCCAATCATTTTGAGCACTATTTTGGAATTCCACCATGGAAATTAAAGTCAATTTTCTCGATAAGCTTCGTCTTGAGGCCAAGTTCGATGATTTCACGGTGGTGGCCGATCAGCCTATCCGCTATAAGGGCGATGGCTCGGCGCCTGGTCCGTTCGATTACTTTCTGGCCTCATCTGCCTTGTGTGCGGCTTACTTTGTGAAGTTGTATTGCGAAACCCGCAATATTCCTACTGAAAATATCCGACTGTCGCAGAACAATATTGTTGATCCGGAAAACCGCTACCAGCAGATTTTCAAGATTCAGGTCGAGTTGCCGGCGGATATCTCTGCCAAAGACCGCCAGGGCATTTTGCGCTCCATCGACCGCTGTACGGTGAAGAAAGTGGTGCAAACCGGGCCCGAGTTTGTGATTGAGGAGGTAGAGAATTTGGATGCCGATGCGCAGGCCTTGCTGACCTTGACTCCGACTTCTGAAGCGAGCACCTATATTGCGGGCAAAGATCTGCCGTTAGAGCAAACCATCACCAATATGTCAGGGGTGTTGGCGGGCTTGGGCATGAAGATTGAAATCGCTTCGTGGCGCAATCTTGTCCCCAATGTATGGTCGCTGCATATCCGCGATGCGCACTCGCCGATGTGCTTTACCAACGGCAAGGGATCGACCAAGGAAAGCGCGTTGGCGTCGGCCTTGGGGGAGTTCATCGAGCGCCTCAATAACAACCACTTCTACGCCGGGTCCTTCTGGGGCGAAGACATCGCAAACGCAACGTTTGTTCACTATCCCAATGAACGCTGGTTCAAGCCTGGCCGTAAAGATGCGTTGCCGGCTGGAATTCTGGATGCGTACTGCCTGCAAATCTACAACCCCGATGGCGAACTGCGTGGCTCGCATCTGATCGACACCAACTCCGGCAATGTAGAGCGCGGTATCTGTTCGCTGCCCTATGTGCGGCAGTCGGACGGTGAGGTGGTGTATTTTCCGTCCAACCTGATCGAAAACCTGTACGCCAGCAATGGCATGAGTGCCGGCAATACGCTGGCTGAAGCGCAGGTGCAATGCCTGTCCGAAATTTTCGAGCGGGCGGTCAAACGGGAAATTCTGGAAGGTGAAATCGCCTTGCCTGATGTGCCACACGACGTGCTGGCGCAATACCCTGGCATTCTGGCCGGCATTAAAGGGCTGGAAGAGCAAGGCTTTCCGGTGCTGGTGAAAGACGCTTCGCTGGGCGGGGTATACCCGGTGATGTGCGTCACCTTGATGAACCCGCGCACGGGCGGTGTGTTTGCCTCGTTCGGCGCGCACCCAAGCTTGGAGGTGGCGCTGGAACGCAGTCTGACGGAATTGCTGCAGGGTCGCAGTTTTGAAGGCCTGAACGATTTGCCTCGGCCCACCTTTACAAGTGAAGCCGTGACTGAGCCCAACAACTTTGTTGAACACTTTATTGATTCCAGCGGTGTGGTGTCGTGGCGTTTTTTCAGCGCCAAAGCGGATTTCGATTTTGTTGCGTGGGATTTTTCTGGCCAGGGCGAGAATTCCAATACCGACGAAGCCGCGACCTTGTTAGGCATTCTCGAAGACATGGGCAAAGAAGCCTACATGGCAGTGTATGACCAGTTAGGCGCCACGGCATGCCGCATCCTGGTGCCGGGTTATTCGGAGGTGTATCCGGTCGATGATTTGATCTGGGATAACACCAATAAGGCACTGCTGTTCCGTGCCGATATCTTGAACCTGCATCGCCTGGACGATGCCAGCCTCGAAGCATTGCTTGAGCGTCTGGATAACAATGAGCTGGACGACTACTCCGACATCGCCACATTGATCGGCATTGAATTTGACGAGAATACGGCCTGGGGCCAGCTGACCGTGCTGGAGTTAAAGCTGCTGATTCATCTCGCCTTGCAGCAATTCGAGGCCGCACAGGAGCTGGTGGGAGCCTTCCTGCAATACAACGACAACACGGTCGAGCGTGGCTTGTTTTACCAGGCCTTGAATGTGGTGCTAGAGGTGCGGCTCGATGACGACCTGGAACTGGAGGATTACCTTGTCAATTTCCGCCGGATGTTTGGCAACCCTCGGATGGACGCGGTGATGGGGTCAGTGGACGGCAGTGTGCGCTTCTTTGGTTTAACGCCAACGAGTATGAAGCTGGAGGGGCTAGATAGACACCAGCGCGTGATCGATAGCTACAACAAATTGCACATGGCGCGAACCAAGGCGGCGGCTACGTCCAACTAGTGGTACGTGCGCAGTCCTATCCGCTTGCGCATTTGGGAGCGCGGAGGCGGCATTCCGCTCGGATCGGGTTCTTGTTATTGCGTGCGGTTGTCGGAGGGATTCGACATGACCTTTTGGACGACACCGTCGAGGTGTCTCAAGACGGCTGAAAAATCGCTTCGAGTCTGTCCCGTTTTGGCGGCAATCCCTTGCATTTGGTCACCAAAAAGCCAAGTTGCTTCAGCCCTTCACGAACGCTTTTTGCGATGGTGTAAGTCGCCAACGTCGTGCCAGCCCTGCAATGCAACGCCACCGCTTGGAGTGTGGAAACAGACCACATGTCCGGGTTGATGCTGGGGCTAAAACCATCAAGAAACACCGCGTCAGCCTGACAGTCAAGGGCCGGCAACACCTGACCCACTTCACCCACCGCCAGTGTCAGCACAACATGGCCCTGGGCAAAGTGGAACGTGTGGATGCCGGGTGAAAGACCCTGCCAGACCGATGCAAGTTGCTGTGCAAGGCTCTGAATGCGTCCCAGGTCGGCTTTGTCACCTTCACTTGGCGCTACGGCACCCACCGCTCGAACCATGTCAGCAGAACTCACGGGGTAGGCTTCCACGGAATAAAAATGCAATTGATCACAACGTTGCGGGTCAGTTTCCCAAGCTGACCAGGTGCTCAGAAAATTCAATCCAAGGCCAAAACCCGTTTCCAGCACCGTGAATTGAGTTTTGCCACGCCAGTTTCCCGGCAACCCGCAACCGGCCACAAACACCGTCTCGGCTTGAGCGAGGCCTCCAGCACAAGAATGGTACCTGTCCATGAAACGTGGACTGTGCGGGGTGCCGTCTTCTGACCAGTTGACCGACTCGTACATAAACGGACCTGAATGAAATAAGAATATTGACAGGCCTGACTCTACCAAGAACCAACATTACCCAATGCAGGCCAGGTCTGCCCCCGCGCACTGGTAGCTGCCAGCTTGAGCTTTGAGCGTGATGCGCCCAGCACGGTGGGCGGTGACCTGCATCTCCATCTTCATGGCTTCCATCACGGCAATCACCTCGCCCACTTTGACTTCACTGCCCTCCACCACGGTCCACGACTGCAAGGTGCCGGCGATGGGTGAGGCCACGACACCCGCGTCTTCAGTGGCTGCTGCCGCATGCGCAGCGGCCACACCTGCACTACCGCCCGGG
>CAIOAQ010000009.1 GCA_903856025.1 uncultured beta proteobacterium | reverse complement strand
GCTCATATAGACAGAAAAGTCATCGATCAGTTCGGCAAGCGGGAGCCTGCGTTCTGGAGTCGGTGCCAGACGACCAAGAAACCGAAACCAGCTTGTGGCGGTTTCAACGAACCACATCCGACAATACTTTGGATCACGAATTCGCGCTTGGTCCGTCTGAATGCGAGCCGCCCTTCCAGTGGACTTGATGCCACCAAAAAAGTGCATGAAATTTGGTAATGTCCTCTCAATGTGATTGCTTTTGGTGCACACGCATCAAATATGTGTGATACTAGGGTATACCCTAATGGACAGAGCGATCAAGTCGCCCTGAACTCAAGTTGAACCTCATTTTTTTCCTTTGGACTGCAGTCCATAGTGCCTCAAAATCCCGCCTATCTGGCGCTGACAACGCCGAGCAGCGCGCACTGGAGAACTACCTATGTCAGTCGCAGACGATTTCGGACCTAGAGCGTCGTGATCGCCAATACATGCGGTCGTACCACTCAGGAAACGATTTTTTTGCAAACTCCCATTGAACCCAGTTTTTTTAAGAGCACTGATATGAGCTTCCTACTTTTCATCAAATCTTTGTTTGCCGAGCCCACCTTCAAACCGGGTGAGCGTGTAAATCATATCCGTGGCGGCTCAATCAAACGCACTGACGGCTATGTGGTGGCCAAGACGGAGAACGGAGTGATGGTCGAATGGCCGTGCGGTGGTTTCAGCATGATCCCGGCGACCGAGCTGTCGGTGATCGGATAAATCAATTTCAGGTCGCCACAAAAGGTACTGACCTTGCCCAGAAGCCAGCCAACTGGCCCGCCCAGACGCTGACTGTGGTGGATGACTCTTAACGCGGCAATACTGCCTTTGGATTTTGACTGACACGAATGCAGTGACGCCATGTTTGATGCGAAATTTTCACGAGTTTCCAACACTTGGAAGGGACCTATCACCTTCGAGACTGAAATCGACTTAGGGTAGTTTTGACTGATCAAGTCCCAAATCCACCGAAAAATCCGGATACCCTAATTTTTTATAGCACTACCCCCATGTATGACGAGGGTTAGAGGCCTGTTTTATATATATCAACTGACGACAGCTCGCAACCAGTCCGGCAATTCGATGGACTTTTGTTTAGGAAAATCGACCCAAATCGTGGTCGCCCCGCCCGCCGCGTAGATCACACCAGGCTGCTCGGCCATCTCCATGGTGGCCCAGGTCTCAAAGGTGGTGCGTGCCGGGTCGCTGGTATACATCTTCATTTGCACATCGCCAGGGTATTCAAGTTGCTTGTAGAAATTACAAAACGCGTTCACGATCACCGGCCCTTGCCCCAGCGGGTTAGGCATCGCACCCACCGCGCGCATCCAGTCAATCCGGATGGTTTCCAGATAACGAAAGTAGGTGGTGTTGTTCACGTGACCCATGGCGTCCATGTCACCCCAGCGAATCGGAATCACCGACTCGTACACCAGCTTTTTTTGCTGAGGAATTTCATATTTCATGGCAATTTTCTTGGATTTGACCGCCGGATGGGTGCGTCGTCGGGCCATTGCCAATGGGCGGCATCGGCTGCAAAAACCTCCATCACCAACAAGGCAGCGCGGTGGCGAGTGAACACCGAACGCCTTGCCGGCAACGCGGCATGGGATGCATGGGCACCGCTGGCCTCAAACCAAGCCTTTGAAACGTGACGCTGCAGCGGGCTGTGGCGCTTGGGCTGGGCAAATTCCAGCGGCGCACGGCAGATGCCCAAATGCCGAAACAACACGTCGGCCAAAGGCCGGTTGCCCAACCCCTGCACCGACCGCCACGCCCCCATGGCGTTGGCATGCGCCGTGACGCTGCGGGCAAACACCATGGGCTTGCCGTCTACACGCAACACCACCTCACGCGCGTAGCCCAATCGCCGCTTGCCCAGCCCCAAAGCTAGCGCTTCATCCTGGGTTAAGGGCTGGCGCCCCTGGCTCAACACATGAACACTGAAAACTTCCCCGGTGGCAGCCAAACGTGCACTCAGCGACCCGGAAGCCGACAACCAACGACGTAACCCACCGCGGCGGGAGGTAAAAGACTGCCAACCGGTCATCCATTCACCTGCCACATTTTTTCAGTGCCCGCTAACGCGTCAAACTGCAAAACCATCGTCCGCCGCAATCACTGCACCGTTGATGAAATGGCTTTGGTCCGAACACAGCATCACCATCAGCGCATCCAGATCTTCTGGCTTGCCGACACGCTTGCGTGGGAGCATTTGAACCAGTTTCTTGCCGGCTTCGGTTTCCCAATGGCTGTGGTTGATTTCGGTGTCGATGTAGCCCGGGCATATCGCGTTGACGTTGATACCAAAGCGTCCCCACTCCATCGCCATGGCTTTGGTCATCTGGATCACCGCGGCCTTGCTCATGCAGTACACGCCAATCTTGGGCAACACCTTCAAACCTGCCATGCTGGCCACGTTGACAATGCGTCCGCCGGTGAAGGTGCCCGGGGCCGAGCCTTGCGAGCGCGCCAACATGCGTTTGCCGACCTCTTGAGCCACAAAAAAAGCACCTTTGACGTTGGTGTCAAACACATATTCATAGTCAGATTCGGAGACATCCTGAATCCGCTGGGTAGTGCTGACCCCCGAATTGTTGACCAAGATGTCAATGGAGCCGACCTCGGTCTCGGTGTGTGCCACGGCTGACCGAATCGAGTCCAGATCGGTCACATCGAGTTCAATCACATGTGCATCGCCACCCTCACCCTCAATTTGCGCGCGCAGTTGCTTGAGCTTGTCCACCCGACGGCTGGCCAACACCACCGCCGCGCCCGCCCCTGCCAAGGTGCGGGCAAATTGCGCCCCCAAACCACTCGATGCGCCGGTGATCAACGCCACCCGGCCCGACAAATCCATGCTGTAAGCCATGTTGATTTCTCCAATAAAAATAGAACGGTCGTTCTATTATGTGCAATCCCGCGCCTAAAATCTGGTTTTGTCGAAGACAATCTGCTGCAGCTTTAGCCCACGTGACTGTGGCTTGAGTTTAATCAGTTGATAACCCGATCCTTCACTTCACTGTCCCCAACGTTGACCTGATTCTGTTTCACAAAGCGAGACTCACCATGACACCCCAAGACATCCTGTCCCAGTTCGGCCCCCGTGAATCCATGGAATACGACGTGGTCGTCGTCGGCGGTGGTCCCGCTGGCCTGTCCACCGCCATCCGTCTGAAGCAACTCGCCGCAGAAAAAGGCACCGATGTGTCGGTGGTGGTGCTCGAGAAGGGTTCCGAGCCAGGTGCCCACATCCTCTCAGGCGCCGTGCTTGACCCAGGTTCCCTCACCGAATTGTTCCCCGACTGGAAAGCCAAGGGCGCACCGCTGAACCAACCTGTAACTGACGAAGCCATGCTGTTTCTCTCAGAGAAAAGCGGCTACCGCACCCCCAACTTCCTGCTGCCCAAGTGCAGCCAGAACCATGGCAACTACATCATCAGCCTGGGCGCACTCACCAAATGGCTGGGTGAACAGGCTGAAAGTTTGGGCGTTGAAATCTTTCCAGGCTTTGCCGCTGCTGAAGTGCTGTACGACGACAAAGGTGCCGTGCGTGGTGTTGCCACCGGCAACATGGGCATCGAAAAATCCGGCGAGCCCGGCCCCAACTTCCAGATCGGCATGGAGCTCCTGGGCAAATACACCATCTTTGCCGAAGGCTCACGCGGTCATCTGGGCAAACAAGTCATTGAAAAATACAAACTCGACGAAGGCTGCGACCCCCAAAGCTACGGCATCGGCATCAAAGAACTGTGGGAAGTCGACCCCTCACGCCATGAACCCGGTCTGGTGGTGCACACCGCCGGTTGGCCACTGGACAACAGCACCTACGGTGGCTCCTTCCTGTACCACATGGAAGGCAACAAGATCGCCATGGGCTTCATCACCGGCCTGAACTACCAGAACCCGTACCTGAGCCCCTTTGAAGAGTTCCAGCGCTGGAAAACCCACCCCAACATCAGCTGGTACCTCACCGACGACAAGGGCGAGGTCAATGCAAAAAGAATAGCGTATGGCGCCCGTGCCATCACGGCTGGTGGCTTGTTATCCTTACCCAAGGTGGTGTTCCCTGGTGGCGCGCTGGTGGGTTGCGATGCCGGCTTTTTGAACGTCAGCCGCATCAAAGGCAGCCACAGCGCCATCAAGTCCGGCATGATGGCTGCAGAAGCCGCCTATGAAGCCGTCTGCGCGGGACGTGCACAGGACGAGCTGACTGCGTTCCCTGAGCTGTTTGAGAAAAGCTGGTTGCACGCCGAGCTCAACAAGTCGCGCAACTTCAAGTCCTGGTTCAAGTATGGCTTGCGTGTGTCGACCTTCATCAACGGGTTTGAGCAGTTTGGTCTGGGTGGCAACATGCCCTGGACCAAGCACCGCGACAAGCCGGACTACGCTTACATGAAGCCAGCGGCCGAGTGTCAGCCCATTGACTATCCAAAGCCGGACGGCAAATTGACCTTTGACCGCCTCTCCAGCGTGTTCATCAGCAGTGCCAACCACGAGGAAAACCAGCCCTCACACCTGACGCTCAAAGACGCCACGGTGCCGGTCAGCATCAACCTGGCCAAGTATGCCGGTCCAGAGGCGCGCTACTGCCCCGCCGGGGTGTATGAGTTTGTCAAAAACGATGATGGTTCGGACCGCCTGCAGATCAATGCGGCCAACTGTGTGCACTGCAAGACCTGCGACATCAAAGACCCGACGCAAAACATTGTGTGGATC
>CAIOAQ010000008.1 GCA_903856025.1 uncultured beta proteobacterium | reverse complement strand
GTGGGGCCGGGGCGGGGTTCGGGTGCAGGCTCGTTGGTGGCTTATGCGCTGAAGATCACCGACCTTGATCCCTTGCAATACAACCTGCTGTTTGAGCGGTTTTTGAACCCTGAACGGGTTTCCATGCCCGACTTTGACATTGATTTTTGCCAGGGCAACCGCGACCGCGTGATTGATTACGTCAAGCTCAAATACGGCAAGGAGGCGGTGAGCCAAATTGCCACCTTTGGCACCATGGCCGCGCGCGCAGCCATCCGTGACGTGGGCCGTGTGCTGGACATGAGTTACACCTTTTGCGATGGCATCAGCAAGCTCATACCCAACAAACCCGGTGTGGCTGTCACCTTGCAGCTGCCGCCTGCGGACAAAAAGAAAGACGATAAACTGGTTTATGCAGTCGAGGCCGAGCCGATCTTGGCCGAGCGTGAAGCCAAAGAAGAAGACGTGCGCACCTTGCTGGAACTGGCGCGCAAGCTCGAAGGGCTGACACGCAACATTGGCATGCACGCCGGTGGTGTGCTGATTGCGCCCGGCAAACTCACCGACTTTTGCCCCTTGTACCAGCAGCCTGGCAGCGACTCTGCGGTGAGCCAGTACGACAAGTATGACGTGGAGCTGGTCGGCTTGGTCAAATTCGACTTTTTGGGGCTGGCCACGTTGACCATTCTGGAACTGGCACGCGAATTTATCGTCAAGCGTCATCCTGGTCAGGAGAACTTTGCTTTCGAGAATCTGCCGCTGGACGACAAGGCGGTTTACAAGCTGTTTCAGGACGGCAAGACCGAGGCCGTGTTCCAGTTTGAAAGTCGGGGCATGCAAGGCATGTTGCGCGATGCCAAGCCCACCCGGTTGGAGGACCTGATTGCGCTCAATGCGCTGTACCGCCCCGGTCCCATGGACCTGATCCCCAGCTTTGTGGCGCGCAAACATGGCCGCGAGGTGGTGGAATATCCCCACCCGTTGGTGGCTGACATGCTGTCCGAAACCTACGGCATCATGGTGTACCAAGAGCAGGTGATGCAAACTGCGCAAATTTTGGGCGGCTACTCCTTGGGCGGTGCAGACATGTTGCGCCGCGCCATGGGTAAAAAAGATGCGGCAGAAATGGCCAAACACCGCCAGATTTTCCGGGATGGGGCCGCCAAAAACGACATTTCCGAGAGCAAAGCCGACGAAGTCTTTGACTTGATGGAAAAGTTTGCGGGTTACGGGTTCAACAAGTCGCACGCGGCGGCCTACTCATTGCTGGCGTACCACACCGCCTGGCTCAAGGTGCATTACACCGCCGAGTTCTTCTGCGCCAACATGACGGTGGAAATGGACGACACCGACAAGCTCAAAGTCTTGCTGGAAGATGCCCTGAAAATGGGGCTGACTTTTGAACCACCGGATGTGAACCGCGGCGTGAGCCGTTTCGAGCCGGTGTCGGACAAGGTGATTCGCTACGGCCTGAGCGCCGTTAAAGGCAGCGGCCAGCAGGCCATTGAAGCCATCGTGGCCGCGCGTGAGGGGCGTGGCGTGGGACCCAACGGTGAAACAAAAGGCCCGTTCAAAAGCCTGTTCGATTTCTGCGCCCGCGTGGACCGCAGCCGCATCAACAAACGCACGGTGGAGGCGCTGATCAAGGCTGGTGCCTTTGATGCCATTGAACTCAACCGCGCCAGTTTGCTCGCCAGTGTGGATTTGGCGTTTGAATTTGGGGCTGCCGCTTTGGCCAATGCCAACCAGTGCAGCTTGTTTGACATGGGTGGGGCGGATGACCATGGTTCCAGCACCCAGGAGCCAGGCATGGTGCAGGCCACGCCGTGGGGTGTGAAAGAACGGCTGACCTATGAAAAGACCGCCATCGGCTTCTACCTGTCAGGCCACCTGTTTGACGAAGTCGTGACCGAGGTTCGCCGTTTTGCCAGACGGCCGATTGCCGACCTGATCGACACCCGCGAGCCGCAGCTGCTGGCGGGCATCATCACCGACTTTCGCGTCATCAACGGTCAGCGCGGCAAGCTGGCGCTGTTCAAGCTGGACGACAAAACCGGCGTGATCGAAGCCCGCGCTGATGAAGCGCTGATCACCGCCCATAAAGACCTGCTCAGGGACGATGAACTGGTGATTGTCATGGGCAAACAGCAGCCAGACCGGTTTTCAGGTGGCATGCAGCTCACCGTGACGCAAGTCTGGAACCTGGAGCAGGCGCGTTGCCGTTTTGGCAAGTACCTGCGCGTGACGACCAGCGCGGGCACACAGGGCGCCAGGCTCGACATCGCACGTCTGTTCAAAGACTTTCCGGCGCAAAAAGAAGTCACCGACCAAGGCGACCTTTGGCGAGGTTTGGGGGTGCGGATGGCGCTGACATGTGCGGGAGAGGACGGTACTGCCCGTGCAGAGTTGCAGCTGGGTGAGCGCGCCAAGTTCTATCCCACTGACGCGGCGTTGGCCAGTTGGTGGGCCAAGGCAGCGCCTGGTACGGTCGATATTATTTATGAATAATCAGGCTGTAGCCCTCGTGAAACAAGCGCAATACGCTATAAAAAACGAAGCTAATCTTTGGGTTTGAAGCTGATTTCAAGTACCGGTGGCACACGTCCATCGGTGTCACGCGGCAGCACCTCGGTTTTGTCGATGGCCTTGAGCACCGCATCGTCCCAGGCTTTGTTGCCGCTGGATTTGAGCAGCTTGCGCGCGATGATGCTCCCCTCAGGGGCGGTACGCACTTCTACTTCAGCCGCAGGGTTGCCGCTGATGTCTTCGGTGAACACGATGTTGGGCTTGATGCGTGCACGGATGCGACCGGCATAACTGGCCGACGGCCCCGCCGCTTTAAGTGCGGTACCGGTGGCACTGGGGCCACCACTGGCACCGGCCAGACCGGCCATGCGCTGCAGGTTTTTCTGACGCTGGGCTTCAAGTTGCTTGGTCTGCAGCGCTTCCTGTTTCTTTTCTTGCTCGTGCTTGGTTTTGTCGGCAAGCTCCTGCTTGAGCTTGTCCGCCTTGATTTTGTCCAGTTTGGCTTTGTCCAGCGTGGCTTTGTCCCGCTTGGCTTTCTCGGTCTTGAGCTTTTCTTGTTGCTGTTCCAGTTCGTGTTGTTTCAACTTGCGTTGTTTTTCCTTTTCCAGCGCAATGTCCACTTTTGGCGGTTGGACCACAGGTTCAGGTGCAAGTTCGGGCAAGGGTTTTGGCTTGGGGGTTTCAACCACTGGCGGCTCCGGTGGCAGCTCTTCAAGTTTTGGGGCTGCGGCCACGGGCACGCTGGCCCACAGCTCGGCTTCGGCACTGAGGGGTTCTGCTTCCCTGCGCCAGTGCACTCCCCAGGTTAATGCCGCCACCAGCAGGGCGTGTGCGAGCAAAGCCAGCAAAAGCGAACGCAGCAGCCCGGCGGTGGGCGGCGGCGCAAATTCCAGGCGATCAACGACGGCGTTCATGACCACAGATTCAGGGCACCAGTTGCACCGACAGGCCGACCCGTGTCACACCGGCGCGTTGCAGGGTGTCCATCACCTTGACCACGGTTTCGTATTTGACGGTTTTGTCGGCACTGATCACCACGGCGGCATTGGCGGCACCGGCTTGAGCCTGCTTGACGGCATTGGCGACTTCCTTGAGGGTGATGCTCGATGATTGGTCGTTGGCCTTGAGTTGCAGCGCCTCATTTTTGCCAATGATGATTTGCACCACTTTGTCGGGCTGCTGGGCGGCCTTGCCGACACTGGGCAGGTCAATCACGCTGGGTGCAATCAACGGGGCCGTGACCATGAAAATGATCAACAACACCAGCATCACGTCAATGAAGGGCACCATGTTGATTTCATTGATGGTGCGCCGACCCCGACCCCGGTGCGCTAAAGCTGCCATGGTGTGCTCCCGAAATTTCAGTGACCAGGGGCCGGCTGCGCGCCTACATTGCGCTGCAGAATGTTGGAGAACTCTTCAATGAAGGTTTCCAGACGGATCGCGGTGCGGTCAATGTCACGTGCAAAGCGGTTGTAGGCCACCACCGCAGGAATGGCGGCAAACAGGCCAATGGCGGTGGACACCAGCGCTTCGGCAATGCCTGGGGCGACGGTGGCCAGTGTCACCTGGGTCAGCGCTGCCAGGCCAGTGAACGAATGCATGATGCCCCACACAGTGCCAAACAGGCCCACGTAAGGGGACACCGAGCCGACCGAGGCCAGAAAACTAAGATGCGTTTCCACCACGTCCATCTCGCGCTGGAAGCTGGCGCGCATGGCGCGGCGTGCGCCGTCCATCAGCGTGCTGGGGTCCACAATGCGGCGCTCACGCAACTTTTGGTATTCGCGCATGCCGCTGGCAAAAATCCGCTCCATGGGGCCGGCGGTGCTGGCGTTTTTGGTGGCCGTGGCAAACAGGTCGTTGAGGTTGCT
>CAIOAQ010000007.1 GCA_903856025.1 uncultured beta proteobacterium | reverse complement strand
GTTCAAATCGAGACCAGACCCAAACACCAAATTTGACAAGCAAATCATTAACTTATGACGTTCCGATGTGACAACGTTGGGACACTACTGATAACAAATAGAAAATCGCCTTTAGCCCACAAGGCTACTCACTCACATCATATTTGTTATAGTTTTTACCCTGCATACCTTCGGGTGCTTTTTTTATGCAGATGCGCCGCTCTTCAATGAGATGGCACCAGCAGCGTGAGTTTGAATTCAAAGGCAATGCCGCCAATAATTTGGCGGCACTGACAGATAGATATTTACTTTTCAAATAGTTACACATAAAATTTCTCACATGGCTTTTTTGGTTGAATCAGAAAAGCTCAGAGGGCAAACCTGCTGAAAGGCAGGGACGCAAAATTTCCGGCCTAAAGCGCATGTGCGTCACGGTAGCGGGGTTGCCAGTGTTGAGCAAGCTGTTCAGGCTTGCATGTCTGATCAGACACCGACATTGTCAAGCGTGACCCTTGCCCAACTTGGAGCGACGAGATCATGCAACACCAATTTCCCGAATCGATACTTCCCCGTGCGGGCGGCTTGTTCACTGTTTTGTGTGCCGCTGTGCTGGTCAGTTCCTGCGGCGGCGGTACCACCGACGTGGCTCAAGCCGACGTGCAGGCCGTTGCCGCGCCTTTGGCGAGCGGCACGACGACCTTGCAGATCGACGTGGGCGGCTTGCCGGCTGAACTGGCAACTCAGTCCGTGGAGCCTGCATTCCACATGGCAGCCATGCTTCTGGATACGCCAGATGATGCAGACAGCACTGGCGACCACTTGTCAGCCCATCGTCACCCGCGCAGGCATGTGCTGCCCGTAGATTCAGAAGGTATTTCCACCCGTCAGCTTACTCCCCAAATGTTGGAAGTCGCACGGCGTGAGCATCGACACAGTCACAGTGTGCAGGAACTCGCTTCACTTGGCGACACTGCCACGCCCATGGCCACAAGCAGTGCCGTTTCCACCTATTCCCCGGCCCAAATCCGCGCCGCTTACGGTTTGGTTGCGTTGCCTACCCCTGGCGTGATCTTGACCGCCGCACAAACTGCTCAGTTGGGTGCAGGTCAGACGATTTACATCGTGGATGCCCAGCACAACCCCAACGTCGCGGCTGAACTGGCAGCGTTCAATCAAAAGTTTGGATTGCCCACCTGTACGACGCAAGCCATTGCCACCACAGCTACTTTGCCATTGCCGGTTGCGCCTGTAAGTGGTTGTCAGTTGTCGATTGTGTACAGCACGGCTGCGGGCGGCATGACAAGCGCTGCACCTGCATACAACTCCGGATGGGCAACAGAAATTTCCTTGGATGTCCAGTGGGCACACGCCACCGCACCGCTGGCGCGTATTGTTCTTATCGAGGCAGCGGATGCATCCGTCAATAACCTTGTGGGCGGAGTCAAGCTGGCCAACGCCATGGGGCCAGGTGCGGTTTCGATGAGTTTTGGATCGCCCGAGGGAAGTTGGACGGCTTCGGTTGATTCGGCCTTCGCCACCAGCAACATGACCTATCTTGCAGCGACGGGAGACTCTGGTGCTGCCGTCTCCTGGCCAGCGGTATCGACCAAAGTGCTTGCCGTGGGCGGCACCAGCCTGACTTACTCTGGCACCGGTACCCGCTCGGAAACCGTTTGGTCCAATACCGGCGGTGGCACCAGCCTGTACACGCCGATGCCTTCGTACCAGACCACAGCAGTTCCTGGTATGGGCACTTACAGTGGTCGAGCTGTGGCGGATGTGGCATTCAATGCTGATCCGGCTACCGGCCAGTATGTGGCCGTGATGGCTCCCGGCAGCACGGCTGTGAGTTGGATCAGCGCAGGCGGTACCAGTCTGGCCACACCGCAGTGGGCGGGGCTGATCGCCATCGCGAATGCCGCGCGTGCCCTATCAGCCAAGGCTGCAATGGGTGCACCCCATGCGGTGTTGTATGGCCAGATTGCCACCGTACCTGGTACCTACGCCAGCACTTTTGCAGATATCACCAAGGGGATGAATGGCACTTGCGCTGTTTGTTCGTCCAAGGTGGGCTACGACACACCGTCCGGTCTGGGCACGCCCAATGTCTCAAGTCTGGTGAGCACACTGTCGGGCTTGGTGGTCGCAACGCCAGCGCCAGTTGTTTCATCGGCAAGCATCGGCGGACAAGTGGGTACCGCATTGACGTTCACCGCTTCGGTGACTGCAACCAATGCGGTGACTTATGCGCTGACTGGCGCGCCTTCCGGCATGAGCATCAGCACTGCAGGCATTGTGAGCTGGGCAACGCCAGTGGCTGGTACTTACAGCGTGACTGTGACTGCAAAAGACAGCAAAACCGGCCTGAGTGGGCAAGGCATTTATACGGTGACCATTGCCGCACCTGCGCCGCCAGTTGTCGCCTCGGCTTCAATCAGTGGCCAAGTCGGTACAGCTTTGTCGTTCACTGCAACTGTTCCGTCAACGAATCCCCTGAGCTATGCCTTGACCGGCGCACCAGCTGGTATGACCATCGGCACCACCGGTGTGGTGACCTGGGCAACGCCTGTGGCTGGCACTTACGCGGTGACGGTGACCGCCAAAGACAGCAAGACCGGTATGATCGGCAAGGGGGTTTACACGGTGGCCATTGCTGCTCAACTCCCCCCGGTTGTGACGGCAGCCACAATCAACGGTAAGCCTGCGGTGGCTTTGTCTTTCACGGTGGCGGTTGTTGCAGCAAATCCGGTCACCTACACACTATCCGGTGCACCCAGCGGCATGATCATCGCCAGCAACGGTGTGGTCAGCTGGGTCAACCCGGTGTTGGGTAGCTACAGCGTGACGGTGGTGGCTAAAGACAGCAAGTCTGGTTTGAGTGGGCAGGGCCTGTTCACGGTCAAGATCGCCGCAGCCGGCCCGGTCATCACGGCACCTGCCACTGCGGGCGTGGTGGGCAAGGTGTTGAGTGGCTCGATCGGCATTACTGACCCCGGTGTCACGGCACTTTCCATTTCGATTTCCGGCGCCCCCCTGGGCATGGGCTTTTCATCCAGCGGGCTGACCATCAGCTACGTCTGGAACACCCCGGTGGTGGGTAGCTATAACCTGAAAGTGTCGGTAGTGGACTCGGCAGGACTGACTGCACAAGCTACCGTGCCGATCACGGTGACTGCGAAATAAGTCAGAAGGTGCGCTGCATCAAGCGTGGGTGGCCCAATTCGCAAATTCGGGGGCATCCAGGTGGTAGAGGGTGTTGTAGGTTTGCAAGGCGTAGTGCTTGCTAGAAAAAACCATTTCGGTGACTGAACTGTTGCGAAGGCGCATGTTGAGTTCTACTGTCGCCTCTGGCGGTGTCGATAACACCTGTCCCAATGCGCAGGCAATGGGGCCGCCACTGGACACCACCAGCACGCGTTCATGACCACTTTGACGAACATGATCCAGCACGTCCATGACCTGTTCACGGAAAGTCACCCAGCTGGGCATGCCTGCGGGGTCGATTTTTCCTAACATCCACTGCTGCAAACCGTTGCGCAGCAACCTGAAATGGTGGCGGTAGTTCTCCGGCGTGTGACTTCTGTCCAGGGGCTCCGGATGGACGGATGCAACGAGGGCCTCGCTGTTATATTCGTTCAATCCGGCCTGTTGAACAGCGTGCAAATCGCAACCCAGCCCTTCGGCGATGCCAGCCAGGGTTTGTGCATGACGTCGCAAGGTGCCGGTCAGCACGGCATCAAATGCCATATTTCTGGACGAAAAGTAGCGCCCCAGCTGCACACTTTGGCGTTGTCCAAGGTCGCTCAGTTGGTCGTAATCGTCAGCGCCAAAAGACGCTTGCCCATGCCGTACAAAATAAAGAATGCCCATACCGAACTATAGATGAAACTGGCCTGTATCCATTGTCACTTGGGTGATAAGTGCTATCGGCTTTGTAGTGGTTACAGAGTGACCGATCCTTCAACACAGGTCACCGATGCGCCGCCTACCCAGACTTGGTCGCTTGCATCCTGCGAAATATGTACTTGGCCAAAACGTCCCAGGCAGGTGCCTTGGGTGGCGATGTATCTGGATGGCGCAAGTCCATCGGCGATCAACCACTGTGCCAGACTGGCGTTGAAGCTGCCCGTCACCGGATCTTCCACCACCATCACGTCGTTGGCAAAAAAACGCACGGTAATGTGTGTCTGGGAGCTGGGGGACGCTGGATCAGCGAGGCTGATCGCAACCGTTGTGTCAGCATGGTTGGCAAACGCACGTGCTTCGCGATTGGAGCGTTTGATAAGTCCGCTGCCGATGTCCGGTGTGTTCAGCGCTGCCATGCCAATGCCGCTGATACCTGCGCGCTCCATGCATGTGCGGAGCTCTGCCAGCTTGGGTTGAATGGCCACGACGGTAGCGGCTTGGTCAAGCAACAGACCAATGTAGCGCGGGCCATTGACCAAGTGTTGCGCGTCGCGCACCTGTTCGGGCTGCAGTCCCAAGGCAGCCCGCAACCCGGTCACCACATCAGGATCGACTGGACTGCGTGTCAGGACCGGTGCTGCAAACGCAATAGGTTGGCTGGTGTAGCGGATACGTACCAGCCCCACCGGGCATTGCTGCACGATGTACTTGGGGTGCCTGGGCTGGCCGCCGGCTTCAAGCCAGGCGTGGCAACTGCCCAGCGTGGGGTGACCCGCAAAAGGCATTTCGTAAGCGGTGGTGAAGATGCGCACCTGGTAATCAGCCCCTTGCGCGGCGGCTTCAGACGTGGGCGGGAGCAAAAAAGTGGTTTCGGACAAGTTGGTCCAGCAGGCAAACTGCTGCATGTCTTCAGTCGACAAACCGCTGCCGTCCAGCACCACGGCCAAGGGGTTGCCCAGATAAGGCGTGTCGGTGAACACGTCAACTTGCTTGAACGGGCGGGTTTTCATTGGGAACGATTCGGGTGCGTGCCTGTCAGGACAGCGGGATGTCAAGCACCCCGCGTACAGCAGGGCGTGCGAGGATGCTGGCGTACCAGCGCTCCAGATGGGGTAACGCTGGCCGGGGTTGTGGCAGACCAAACCACCGGTGGATGTCGCAGGCCACCGGGATGTCGGCCATGCTGAATTGGGCACCACCCATGTAGGCGCGTTGTGACATGTGTTGATCCAGCATAGCAAGCAGCGGCTCCATGTCTGCCACCGACAGGGCGATGACCGCAGGGTCGCGCTGGTGTTCAGGGGTGCGAATCCATTGCAAAAAAGCGGGGCCACCGGCGCGGTTGAGCGTGGTTTGTTGCCAGTCCATCCAGCGTTCGGCATCAAACCGTTGCGCCAGATCCTGTGGGTACAGCGACGGGGAATAGCGCGCACACAGGTAGCGCACGATGACGTTGGATTCCCACAGCACCAACTCGTCGTCCTGCACTGTGGGCACCAATGCATTCGGGTTGAGGTGCAAGTATTCCGGGGTCTTCACCACACCAAAGGCCATACCGGCATCGGTGCGTATGAAGGGGACACCGATTTCCTGTGCTGCCCAGACGACTTTACGAACATTGAGCGAACTCAGCCGCCCCCAGATGTGCAGCATGTTCAGCGCCCTTGCCGCTCTTTGATGGCAGTGGCCAGCGCCGCCACGCCACGGTGAATCTCTTCCACGCTCGGGGTGACAAAGCTCAAGCGCAGGGTGCGTTCATCCCCGTGGTCGGCATAAAACGGCGCGCCGGGCACAAAAGCCACGCCTTTTTCGACCGCAAAGGGCAGCAAATCGACGGCGTTCATGCCTTTGGGCAGGCGCGCCCATAAAAACATGCCACCGGCCGGGGTGTTCCAAGTCAGCGATTGATCCGGCTGGTCATTGGCATTGGGGAAATGCTGCGCCAAGGCCTCAAGCATCGCATCGCGCTGCGATTTGTACAGGGCACGAATGGTGGGCACGTGGCGGTCCAGAAAACCGTCCTTCATCACCTCGGCCACCATGCGCTGGTTAAAGCCCGGGCTGTGCAGGTCGGCGGCTTGCTTTGCTTGCAGCAGTTTGGGGTAAACCGCTTTGGGGACCACCAAAAAGCCCAGGCGCAGACCGGGGGCCAGCACCTTGGAAAACGACCCCAGGTAAATACAACCGTCCGGGTTGCGCGCCGTCAACGGGGTGGGTGGGGGGGTGTCAAACCACAGGTCGCCGTAGGGGTTGTCTTCAATCAAGGGCAAACCGCGCTCGGTGGCCAGCGCACTGAGTGCGGCGCGGCGTGCCTCCGGCATGGTGCGGCCGGTGGGATTCTGGAAGTTGGGCAGCACGTACAGGAAACGCGCGTCCTGGGCTTTGTCGGACAAGTCGTCGATGACCACGCCGTGGTCGTCACTGGCCACGCTGACCACGTTGGGTTCCATCGGGATGAAGGCCATCACCGCACCGAGGTAGGTGGGAGACTCGACCAAAATTTTGCTGTCCGCATCAATCAACACTTTGGCCACCAGATCCAGGCCCTGCTGTGAGCCGGTGGTGATCAGCACTTGGGCTGGATCGACATGCCACGGCAACATGGCCGCAACCTGCTCGCGCAGCGGGCCATAACCTTCGCTGGCTGCGTATTGCAATGCGCCTGCGGGGTCGTCTTTCAATACCTTGGCGCAAGCGGCTTCAAATTCAGCGACGGGGAAGGTTTTGGAGGAGGGCAGACCTCCGGCAAAACTGATGATGCCGGGGCGTTCGGTGATTTTCAGGATTTCGCGGATCACCGAGGGATTCATACGGGCGGCGCGGCGCGCCATCTGCCAGGAGGAAGAGGATGTGTTCATGAGAATGTTGTTTTCGTTTGAATTGAAACAGGGGACGGAACAGAAAAACGCTTGCCAATAAACACGGTGACGATCACCGCCAGCGCAAACCCGAGTGTCACCCATTCCAGGGCTTCACCCAACAGGGGCACCGCTGCAAGGATACTTAAAAACGGTTGCAGAAGCTGGGTTTGGCTCACACGCAACGCGCCACCCATGGCCATGCCGCGGTACCAGGCAAAAAAACCGGCCCACATGGAAAACACCCCGACATACATCACGCCCATCCAGGCCGAACTCGCAATGGGGTGGTCCGGCCAGGTGAGCAGTGCGCCGGGCACGCTGATAGGCAGGGCCATCACACACACCCAGCAAATCACACGTTCTGCTCCCAGCGCGTGGGTGACTTGTGCGCCGTAAACATAACCCGTCGAGGCCGCCAGCACCGCGCCCAGCAGCAGCACGTCGGCCCATTCAAAACCAAATCCATGACCCTGCTGGTAGGCGCGCAGGAGCGAAAACACCACCACCAGCGCGCTGCCCAAACCAGCGCAAAGCCAAAACCCCAGTCGTGCCCGTTGGTGCAGCACCCAGGCGGCGATGGCCGCGGTGGTCAGTGGCAACAAGGCGGTGATGACCGCCGCATGCCCCGACGTGACCTGGCGCAAGGCAAAGCCCAGCAACAGCGGGTAGCCGATGGCGTTGCCGAGCAAGGCCATGGCCAATGACTTGCGCTGCGCAGGCGTGGGCAATTTGGATCGGGTGATCAGCAGGAACACCACACTCAGTGCACCGGCCAGCGCAGCGCGCCCGAAGGTGACAAACCACGGTGAAAGTTGCGGCGATGCCGCAGTGCCTGTGGCAAGGCGCGTCATGGGCAGGGTCACGGCGAAGATGGCCACGCCCAGCACCCCGAGCCACATGCCCAGGGTTTCGTGTCGGTGCGCGCTGCTCAAGACAGGGCCCACTGCGCGGCGCTTTTTGCGTGCAGGGTTGTGGTGTTAAACAGGGGCAGGGTGCAGTCTTGGGGCTGTACCAGCATGGCGATTTCTGTGCAGCCCAGAATGATGGCTTGAGCGCCTTGCGCCTGCAAATTGGCAATGATGCGCAGGTAAGTTTGACGAGAAGACGCTTAGACTTCACCCAGGCACAACTCGTCGTAAATGATGTGATGCGCCATATCACGCTCGGCAGGTGGTGGGGTCAGCACCGTCAAACCGTGGCGCGTTTCCAGGCGGCTGCGGTAAAAGTCTTGTTCCATTGTGAAGCGGGTGCCCAGCAGGCCCACCGTGGTGCAGCCTGCCAGTTGGACAGCTTCTGCGGTGGGGTCTGCAATGTGCAGCAAGGGGATGTGGACGGCGGTGGTGATGGCATCGGCGACTTTGTGCATGGTGTTGGTGCACAACACCAGCGCGTCGGCACCAAAGGCTTCGAGTTTGCGTGCCACCTCGGCCAGCATGTCGCCAGCAGCATCCCACTGGCCGTTGGCCTGCAGGTGCTCCACTTCGGCAAAGTCCACGCTGTACAAAATCAGTTTGGCGGAGTGCAAGCCGCCCAGGCGTGTTTTCACTTCCTGGTTGATTTGCTGGTAATACGGCACGGTGGATTCCCAGCTCATGCCCCCGATCAGGCCTAGGGTTTTGAGGGATGACGCTTTACTATTCATAGCACTATATTTAAATATGACGAGGGCTAGATGCCAATTTTACTGTGAGCCTTCAATTCACAAAGGGTCTCCAGCGCAGTGGCGACTTGTTGGATCACCGGTGCCCAGTCGCCTGATGAACTTTGACGGAACAGTCGAACGACATCAGGGTACCAGCGCGACTGCGTGCCTTGCGCTCCCCAGCGCCAATCCGTCATATAGTCTGGAAGTAACATCCAGCAAGGTGTGCCCAATGCGCCGGCCAGATGTCCCATGGCGGTGTCGACGCAAATGAGCAGATCCAGTTGCGCCACGATAGCGGCCGCATCCGCAAAATCGGTCATCTGTGGCCCAAGATTGGTGATGTCGCAAGAGGCTGAACAGTTGTCGGCCTCCTGTTCACCGCAACCCTTTTGGAGCGCAAGGTAGGACACGTGGGGCACGTGCCACAGGGGGGCGAGTGCATTCAGATGGGGCAAGGAACGATCCGCATCGTTTTCAAATTTTGGGTTGCCCTTCCAGACCAGTCCCACCTTGAATTTGCCAGAGGGCAAGTGGCGCGCCCAATGCGTTTTCAGTTCAGACTCGGCTCGCAGGTAGGGGATAGCTGCAGGAATGCTGTCTGCAGTGGTGTTGCAATAGAAGGGGAAACTCATCAACGGCGTCCAGTGATCCCAGCCTGTTTGGGGCACTGTTTCGTCAAACCCAATGACCTCGTCCAGACCGTCCAGCTGTTTGAGAAGTCGCTTCAGGGCGGGGTGACAGATCAGACTGATTCGTGTGACTCCGCTGGTTTTGAGCGGGGGAATGTAGCGACAAAATTGGATCATGTCGCCATGTCCCGCCTCGTACACGATGACCAGGGATTTGCCCGCCAGCGATTCACCGCTCCAGCGCGGGCAGGCAAAGTGGCGTGCCATTGCCTGGTACCAGTCGCGGGCTTCAAATGCCTGCCAGCCTTCCTTGAAACGCCCCTGGCGCAACTGGAGGTAGCTCAGGTTGAACGTCGCTTTGGCGTTGTATGCATTGAGTTGAAGGGCCTTGTTCAGACAGGTTTCGGCCTCCTCCTCCTTCTTCATGCCTGCAAGAAGCACACCAAAATTGGACCATGCAGAAGAGCTATTTGGATCAACTTGAACCGCCGCAGCGTAGGCGGCGTGTGCGTCATTCAGCCGCTTTTGGGACATCAACAAGGATCCGAAGTTGACAAACACTTCGGCGGAGCACGGGTTGATGTCCAGCGCAGCCAGGTAAGAAACTTCTGCGGCCTCGTATTGACGCTGTTGTTCCAGGGCAAAGGCCAGATTGGCGTGGGCGTGCCAGGCATCTGGTGCCAGCGCAAGGCATTGCCGAAAACAGCGCTCAGCCGCTTCGCAATCTCCCTCGTTCAGCCAACGGCAACCCTCTTGGTAAAGCGGCTCTGACAACGCAGGTTGAGGGGAGTCCATCCAGGAATTTCAACGCCAGTGGCGGTGCGCGCCGTACCCCCCCCAATAGCCGAAACCCAAATCAACGGAGACAGGTGGGTAGTAGGGGCGCTCTATGTACACCGGATACTGCGGTTGGGTGATGATGGTGGTGACAGGTTCCGGTGTCGTAGCTTGAGAAACAACACCTACAGGCGAAACTTGTAGCTGGATATTCGGACCTGGGTCGTTGGGCATCTGCACTGAATATTGCTTGCCCGCGTACTCATAGACCACGTTGTAGGCCACGGTGCGGTTTTCATAAAAATTCTGTGTGTGGCAGCGCTGCACGTTCTGAAACTGTGCAGCGGGCGCACCTTCGATGCTGTCCCCAACGATGGCACCACCCATGATGCCAATCATGGTCGCCGCTGCTTTGCCTCCGCCGCCACCAATGGAGTTGCCGACTGCACCGCCGGCGATCGCGCCCATCAGCGCGCCTGCACCGGATTTGGGGGGTTGCACTGCGACTTGTTCGACGTTGCAGACGCTTCTGGGTTGGGCCACTTGGGCTATGACGGGTGTTGAAGACAGCACACGCCCCATTTCCTGGGCCAGACTTAAGCCACAAGAAGCCATTGCAATACAAAGAATGGTTAGTTTTTTCATGATGTTTCTCCTAGGTTGTGAATCATTCTGTGACCCACTCCAACCTGTTCGACTGACCTATTTTCTATTCGTTCATTGGCACAGCTGTAAAGATGTGTAAACGGGAGGTAAATAGCCCGGTTTTTTGGCCATTCTCGCTCAGTTAAACAAATTCATGGGCGATAACAATTCAGTTCCCGTTACTTTAAAGGTGGTCGATCATGAGTTCTATTCAAGCAACAGGTACTGGTTACGTGCCGCCGTCGTCACTCATTCAGACGACGCAGGCCCTGCAACAACCAGCCGTATCCGATTCAGATGGCGACGGCGATGGCAGTGGTGGTGCACGCGTTCACAAAGGTGGTCGTGGGGGGCAGATGCAGCAGGCCATGCTGCAAGCATTGCAAAGTATGGGCTTATCCATGCCGCAGCAAACCTCGGCAGCTTCTTCAACTTCTACAACGTCCGGATCCACCGATGCGGATGGAGACACCGATGGTTCGACCTCCGCGACGGGCAATGTCAAAAATGACCTGCGTCAGTTCATGCACGCGCTGTTTCAAGCGGTCAAGAACGAATCTTCGACAGCCTCGGCCTCGGCAGGTACCACAGGGACGTCCAACGATCCCAAAGCCAATTTCTCAGCCGGTTTGTCTGCACTGATTTCGCAAGCCAGCAGCGGCACGGCCCCCACCGACTTGAAAAATGCATTTGCACAGTTGATGTCCGATATGCAGCCGACTGGCGCGTCGTCGGCTGGGGCTGCATCTTCTGGCGGGACCGCAGGTTCATCGGCAACATCCTCGCAAGCTTCATTGCAAGCCTTGCTGGCGCAGTTGCAGCAAAACCTGGGCTACGGCGGCTCGAGCCTGGCATCAACGGGCAATATTGTTAACGCTGTGGCTTAGAGGAAGTTTGCTTGCTTCCAAAAAGTGGTGAAATTCATGCTCTATTTGAGCAAACAAAAATAGCTCTAGGCCTTATGCTGGTGTGAACCGTTGTTCGGCCGTCTAGCAACATGGATTTCTACGTGATATGCACTTACCGACCGATATGACCCACACAAGCCTTGATCCTGAGGATTGGCATGCTGTACGCCAGCAGGGTCACCGCATGCTTGACGATATGCTGGATTACATCCAAAGCATTCGTCAGCGCCCCGTCTGGCAACCGATTCCAGCCGAGGTGCGCGAGGCTTTTCGCGAACCTTTGCCAAAGCAGCCTGTCAGCCTGGCGCAGGCGCATGCCAGATTCATGACCCATGTGTTGCCTTATGCACCGGGCAATACCCATCCAGGTTTTATGGGCTGGGTGAATGGTGGCGGGACACCGGTGGGCATGCTGGCAGAGATGTTGGCTGCTGGATTGAATGCCAATCTGGGTGGGCGTGACCAGATGCCACTGGAAGTAGAACGCCAGATTGGCTTGTGGATGCGTGATTTGTTCGGTTTCCCAGACACCGCAGCGGGCTTGTTTGTCACCGGTTCATCCACCGCCAACCTGATGGGTGTACTGGTGGCGCGTACCAAAGCGTTGGGTGTGGCATCGCGCGCGGCTGGTGTGGCTGATGGGCCTTTGAAGCTGACAGCTTATGCCGCCAGCAGCGCCCATGGGTGTGTTGCCAAGGCTATGGAAATGTGCGGCCTAGGCAGCCAGGCGCTGCGAGGGGTGCCGGTGAACGGCGCGGGGCAAATGGATGTCAACGCGCTTGCACAAATGGTCGCCAGCGACCGCGCTGCGGGTCTTCATCCTTTTTTTGTGGTGGCGACGGCAGGCACCGTGAACATCGGTGCCATCGATCCGCTTGAGCAGGTGGCCGCCATCGCGAAAAGTGAGCATTTGTGGTTTCACGTGGATGGCGCGCTGGGTGCTTTGGGCATGTTGTCGCCCGATGTGGCTCCCAAACTCAAAGGCATCGAGTTGGCAGATTCGATTGCGCTGGACTTTCACAAGTGGGGCCAGGTGCCGTACGACGCGGGCTATTTTCTGGCACGCGATGTGGCAGATCAGCTGGACGCGTTTTCGTCGCCAGCGGCCTATTTGGCTCGCCATTCACGTGGGCTGGCTGCTGGTTCACCTTGGCCATGTGACACGGGGCCGGACTTGTCGCGTGGCTTTCGAGCACTGAAAACATGGTTTACCTTTGTCTGCCACGGAACAGAAAAACTGGGCGCAGTGATCTCGAATGGTTGTGCGCTGGCCCAGTACATGAAGCAACGCATCCGGGCTATGCCTGAGTTGGAGCTGATGGCAGCGGTGGAGTTGAACATTGTTTGTTACAGATTTCGCAGCATTAATGCCAATAAAGCCAACGATGACATCATAGTTTTGCTGCATGAGTCGGGCATTGCAGTGCCGTCTGCAAGTACGATCGACGGCCAGACCGTGATCCGCGCTGCCATCGTCAACCACCGCACGGTGGCTGCTGACGTGGATGCCCTGCTGCAGGCCACGCTGGATTTTGGTCATGCTTTGACCAATGACACACAAGGGCTCCTCACGGGTGTACATGAATCGCGCACGAATCCTCCGCATTCGCCTTTGATGGGACTTGCGTGTCTCATGCGTAAGGCTTTTGAAGGTCAAAGCCTGATGCCTTTGGCTGAAACACTCAAGGCGCGAGCCGAGCAAAACCCTGCGGATGCGAACGCGCTGATGGACTTGTCCACCGCGCTGCAATTGCATGGCATGCGCGATGTGGGTTTGTCTACCTTGTCGCTGGCTTTGCAAAGCAGCCGGATCTACGAATTGCCGGCCAGGCGTAGCCCCGCGTTGCGTTTGTTGTCCATCATGTCGCCAGGTGACTTGATGTCCAACGCGCCTTTGTCGTTTCTGTTTGAAGAGTCCGATGTGGCGCTGACGATGTGGTACCTGATGCCCGGGGAACCCTTGCCAAGCCACTTGCCGGAACATGACGTGGCCATCATCTCCATCTCGGACTCCAGCCAAAACCACGGGTTGTTGGAGGCGTTGGCGCAGGCGGTGCCCTTCTGGCCTAAACCCGTTCTGTTGCGACCCGAGGGCATTTTGCGTACCTCGCGTGAGAGTGCATATGCCTTGCTCAAAGATGCGCCGGGTGTGTTTGCAGCGCCTACGGCACAAACGACACGCGCATCTCTGGCTGCGGTGTGTGCGGGGCACAGCGACTTGCAGGGTCTGTTACCGGGCGGGGCGTTTCCGCTCATCATCCGCCCGCTGGATTCGCATGGCGGTCATGGCCTGGAAAAGGTTGACGACCTGGCAGCGCTGGCGCAGTATCTGACAGCCAGTGATGAGTCTGAGTTTTTTATTGCGTCGTTCATCGATTACAGCGGGGTCGACGGGCTGTATCGCAAATACCGTGTCGTGTTCGTCGATGGCGTGCCTTTCGCAGGCCACATGGGGGTTTCGTCTCACTGGATGATCCACTACCTGAACGCCGGCATGAGCGAGAGTGCCGAAAAGCGTACGGAAGAAGAAGCCTTCATGCGCGATTTCGACCACGGTTTTGCCCTGCGCCACGGTGTGGGCTTACGCAGCGTGTATGAACGTTTTGGTTTGGAATACCTGGTGATGGATTGTGCAGAAACGCCCGACGGGGAATTGTTTGTGTTTGAAGTCGACGCGGGGGCCGTGGTGCATTCGATGGATCCCCCGGACATGTTCCCTTACAAAGTGCCTGCCATGCAAAAGGTGTTTGAGGCGTTTCATGCCATGCTGAAGCGAGCCGCGTCTGGTAAGCAAACTTTCTGACTGTTCATGCAACCATTGAGTACAACCAAGATGCAAACGGCTGCCAAAACTTTGACGACCCCCCTGCGGAATCACACCAGTGCGAAGGTCCATATGCCTTTGAATCGGGACATCGAGACGGTAGTAGCACGTGTATTGACCCAGGGCGGGGACACACGTATTGAACTTAACACTGCGGGTACAAACAGCTATGGATGTGCGCCACACCCTGATTTGGCACTGGTGCAGTTCGGTTCCTCCACAGGATCCGTGATTTCAACGGCTGGCTTTCAGGCCGCGGTGGCGGTTTACCGGCGTTTGCATGGTGTGGCCGGTAGCTACCACCTGGAAGTTGAACGCCAGCGCCGTGAATTGAGCGCGCTCTGCGGCGCAAGTGATCTGCCTGGTTCTGAGGTGGTGTTGGCGGCCTCTGGTACAGATATTCATCTCTTTGCTGCGCATTTGGCGGCACAAGGTCAAAGCGCAGGGCTGCAAGCTGTCATGGCCGAGCCCGGCGAGACCGGTAGCGGTGTGCCAGCAGCATTGGCGGCGTTGCATTTCTCTACCCGGACATCACAAGGTCACAACGTCAAACGAGGCGTCCCGATTGACAATACGCGGCTGCGCCAGCCTGCATGTGTGAGTCTGCGCCAGGCGGACAGCAGTTTGCGCAGTGTCGCGGATGTGGATGCCGAATTTGCCGCGCAGGTGGATCGGGTGATGCAGGCCGATGGACATTGTTTGTTGGTTTTGACTGATTTGTCAAAAACCGGCTTGTTGGCTCCGTCTCCGGCGTGTGCGGTGAAACTGCAAAAGTTGTACGGAGATCATCTCACGGTGTTGGTGGATGCCTGCCAGTTCCGTTTGTCGTCGGCCACACTGGTGGACTATCTCGCGAAAGACTTCATGGTCGCCATCACCGGCTCAAAGTTTGTAGGTGGGCCGGCGTTTTGTGGCGCATTGCTGCTGCCAGCAAGTTTGGCTCAGCGTTGCCGAACAGTGCCACTGAATGCCTTGTTTGGTTACTCTTCCAGGTCGGACTGGCCACCAGGATGGTTGCCAGCCAAAGTACTGGCCGAGTCAGCTAACTTGGGTTTGTTGCTGCGCTGGGAAGCTGCGCTGGCCGAGTTGCGTCGGTTCAAAGCGATTCCAGATCAGGCGATACATGATTTTTTAGAGAGGTGGCAGCAGGCAATCAAGCAGCGATTGGTATCAGACGACGGCTTTGAAATGTTGCCGGTGACACCGCTGCGGCGCGGCACCGGTGCTGGCCAGCCAACTTGGGACAGCCTTCAGACCGTCTTTGCTTTTCAGATATTCAAACGCAACCTGGGGGGTGAACGACGCGCATTGAGTCCGCAGGAAACGTCGATCGTTTACCAGCAACTGCGTCGATCACAGACGGACCTCGGCGGTGAAGCACGTTTTCAGCTGGGTCAACCCGTCCACTGTGGTGTCAATGGGGGTGTCCATGTATGTGCACTTCGCCTGTGCAGCGGTGCACGGTTGGTGACGGAGGCCATGGCTGCAGGTCAGACGGTGACGCATGCCATCAGACAGGCGATGCGCGCGCTGGATCAGGTGGCTTTAGTGGCTCAGGCCTTGCCTTGAGCAAGGGCTACCGTGATTTGATCGATGCCCTTGGCGATTTGCAATGCTGCCATTGCGTCATGCGCACCCATTTCAACTGGGTTAGTGGACTCCACGGGATCCGCTAACTCTGCGAAGCCTCCTGCTGGATGCTCGCAACCATTGCATCAAGCGATACTGATGTAATTGAACAGCGACAACTTTTGTATCTGGGCATAGCTTTGTAGCGCTGCCGAATAGCCCGTCTGTTTGTTCTGGAACTCGGAGATCGCGCTCGCCATGTCGATGTCCTCTGCGTTGGATTTATCCGTTTGCAGTTGCGCACTGCGCTGGTCTTGGGTGGAAGAAATGCGATCGGCACGATTCAGCAAGTCACCCGCTTGGCCGCGAGCGGCGGAAATGCGTTCCATGCTGATGTCGATATTTTGTAGAGCCTGGTCAACGGCTTGGGTGGCATCGGTACTTGTAGATGCACTGCCGATGTTCTGGATAGCAGTGTCCAATACGCTGAAAACGCTCGCTTCAGGCTGAAGGGTAAATGTGTCTCCGATACGGACATCACCATTCAGACTGAGACTGAGGCCAGGCGCACCGACCTGTCCAGCCTGACTAGGATCGGGCACGGGTATGGAAATTGGCAAATTGTAGGAAAACTCGCCTGTGGTATTGGTCGCAGAATAGCCAGATGGCGATCCTGTGATGGTATAGGTGGCGATGCCTGTGTTGGGCGTTGTACCCAGAGTGACATTGTTGATTTTGATGGTGTAAGTGTCGCTGGTCAAGGCCGTCTTGTCTGTGACGGTCACGCCGCTGACACTGAGCGGATAGAGTCGGCTGGTGCTTGCAGCAGCGGTGGTTTGAACGTTGTAAGCCGCGTCGCGCCCGGGTTGCAGCATGAACGCACTGTCGCCATCGAGAGAGGAGGGGATGCCGACATTGCTGCTGGCAACCTGTCCAGGCAGACCTTTGAAGGTGTAATCCGGTGCTGTGGCTTGTGGCCCTACAAATGGAGCGAGCGCACTGCCCAATGCACCAAAAAGCGGTAACCCGTTGGTGTCTTTGGTATTGGCAAGGGTCATAACCTGGTCACGAAGCCCTTGCAATTGCATCGCGATTGTTTTTCTGTCTGCATCGGTATTGGCACCATTGCCCGCACTGACCACTAGGTCCCTGAAGCTTTGCAAGGCATCGGTCACGTTCCCCAAGGTGCTTTCTGCCTGTGCGATGGTGTCACGTTGGGATGCCAATGCGCGCTGGTCTGAGGCGATTCGATTGATACGTGTCATAGCACGTTCCGCATTGGCCGCCCCAGTGGGGTCGTCGCTGGCCTGCACTATTTTTTTGCCAGAAGTCAGTTCGCTCTGCAGGGTTGCGAGATCAGCCTGGCGCAAGAGAATATTGCGTAAGCTGGCATCGTAGGTATTGGCGGAGCCGCTGCGAATGATGGTACTCATGGTGGGATGTCCTGAACTGTGCTTTTTCAGCCCATGGTTTTGATCAGCGTGTCAAAAATACTTTGGGCAACCTGAATTATTTTTGCGGATGCCTGATACGCCTGCTGGTATTGAATCAACTTGGAGGCTTCCTCGTCCAGATTCACGCCAGATACGGCAGTGCGCTGTGTTTCCAGATTGGCGGCAACCGAGCTTGATACATTGGCTGAGTATGTGGCGCTTTGCGAGCGCACACCGATTTGCGCAATCATGCCGGCGTAGCCGTCGGTTAGCGCCGAGCCATCAAACATGGCGACATCGCGCAGGTTCATCATGGCGCTGGCGTTGCCGGCGTTGAGTTTGTAGTCAATGCCGTTGTTGTTTTTCGGGTCTTTGATGTCGGCTACGGTGAAAGTGTCTCCCGCTTTCGGAGCACCCTGTAAAGTCAGCGACCAATTGGACAGCACGGGTGCGGTGTATGTGGCTGGTGCGATTTTGAAGCTGTCGCCAACCCGAATATCGCCAGTGAGGTTGAGGCTTAGACCAGGTATGCTATTGACGGGAATGTTTAAGGGGAGCGTCGGGTCAATTGCGGTACTGAACGGTGTTGTGACGCCTGATGCTGAGTCAGTCACGTTGAAGCTGGCTGTCCAGGGGCTGCCCGGTGTGAGTGCAGTGCAAGCAACGGTGTAAGTGCCACCGCTCAACAACGCCTTATTTGTGACAGCCAGCTGATCAACAGCAGCCGGGAACAATCTCGCCGGTGTGACGTAGGGTAGTGCCGGAGTCACACTGAATGGTACGGTCGGCGAGGGGTATTTTGGCGTTTCGGTGTATTCAATCGCCTGGCCTGATGTGTAGTTGTAAGTAGTGGGCTGTGCCAATGTGCCCGTTGGGTCAGGATAGTTGGCATAGTTGGCATCGTCACTGCGAATATATTGGTTGGTTGCGATAAATTGCAGAGTGACAGGTGTCGCCGGCGTGATCGCTGGCGGTGTAGACGGGTTGGTGCGGGCTGCCAAACTGCTGAGTTGCAGGCTGCCGGTGTTGGTGGATCCCATCTTGCCGACCCAGGGACTTGCAACTGCCAGGGCGCGTGGGCTAGAAAACTCGGCGCTGATGTTGCTGGCGGAAGTGCTAAAAGGTTTGAGTAAAAACCGGTCGCCCGCACTCGGCGCACTGGTTGTCACCGAACCCAGGGACAAGCCGTCTATGGAGGGGAGATCATTCAGTCCGGTTGCAGCGTCGTGGAACGCGAATGTGCCATTGGTGCCTGCAGTACCAGGTGTAAACGTAAACGCGGTGGTTACTCCGTCTGATCGCCGAGTGATCGAACCTGCGTTCGCGGATGAAAAGACCACTTCATAGTCGGATGCAACAAACTTGGTGGTATCGCTCACGTTCAAGGTCAAATTGCCTGCTGCCGCTGAATTGAGTGTGGCTGGTGCAGTAGGCTGCAGAATGTTGCCAGGGGTGTTCAAGTCAGTTGGCGTGTACAAATTGCCGCCAGGGTTGCCATCCAGATCAAGCCCCAGTTTTTGCTGGTCGTTCATGCTGGTGGTGACCGCTAAAGTCAACCTGCCGAGCAAGTTTCGTCCTTCAATCAGGTCGGAATTTTGAAACCGCAGCAGACCGGGCACCGCACCCCCACCAAGGGTATTTTCGTCCAAGGTAACAGTTTGTCCGTCACGCGTCAACGCGAGCTTGGTCTTGAGTGGGTCATTAAAATCGTCTTTAGTGACACTCAGCGGTGTTGCAGCGTTGCCCAGGACCAGAGCCTGGCTGCCTCCGATGAATATGCCTACGGTGCCGTCACTGGCCGGTATAGAACTGGTTTGAACGTATTGGTTGAGATCACGCACCAATTGGTCGCGCTGATCGAGCAGGTCGTTGGGTGGCTGCCCGGTGCCTTGTGCCTTGGCAATCTGGTCATTTACGCTGGCTATATTTTTGGTAAGTGTGTTGATCGCATCAACTTTTTGAGAAATTTCCTGGGTGGTGGCAGACTGAAGGTCGTCCAAGCTTTGCGATGCTGCACGCATGCGTGAGGCCGCTTCGTCGATCTGGGTCAACGTCACGGTGCGTGCAGTCAAGTCGGTAGGGGCTGCGGCTACATCCGAGAATGAGTTGAGCATGCCGCTGATGGTGGCACCAAGACCATCTGTACCGCCTGGAAAAATGCTTTCGAGTTGTGTAAGCTTGTCTGAACGGGCTGTGTCGCCAGCACTGGTGGCGCTTGCGAGTGCCGATTGCCGTGTCAGAAATTCGCTGTAGGTTCGCTGAATGGAAGTGAGCGCCACCCCTTTGCCAATGTAGCCTCCGCCGGTAAATTGACCTGGAACGGTTTCAAGAACAGCGTTCTGGCGTGAATAGCCCGGTGTATTGACGTTGGCGATGTTGTTGCCGGTTGTTTGCATGATGGCCTGATTGGCCGTCATCGCTCCGGTGGCAACACTTAAGAGACCGCTCATATGCTTTGGGCCACCACTTGCGTGCGTTGCTGCAGGCGTTGGGTGGTTTCAATGGCACGGCTTAACTTGGCCGCGTATTGAGGGTCGGTGGCATAGCCAGCCTTTTGCAGCCCGCTGGCAAATGCAAGCGCCGAGCCTGTTTGCTGGCTGGCCTTCGCATAGCGGGGCGACTGCGTGATCATCTTGGCATAGTCCCTGAAGGACTCATCGTAAGAATCGTAGGCTCGGAACTTGGCAATCTTTTTCTGTGCTACACCGTTGACGTATTCGGTTGTTGAAACCTCAGCCACTTTGCCTTTCCAGCTGCTGTCCGCCTTGATGCCAAAGAGGTTAAAGGAGGATTTGCCGCCGCGCAGTTTGATTTCATGTTGACCCCAGCCGGTTTCATGTCCTGCCTGACCCACCATGTAGGCGGCAGGGATGCCGGTTTCTTTTTCAATGCGAGCTGCGGCTTGGGTGTGACGGTCCACAAAACCACTTTGGTTCAGCGTCGGCTGAACAGTCTGCTTACTGTAGGCGGCCAAAGAGGATGCCCGTTGCAGCGCACTGGTAGCTGCGTTGGGCATGGGGGTGACCGATTTCATGTCGGGTGTTGCTACGCCCATTTGTTTGGATAACTGTGCTGCGATCATGTCAGACAAGCCACCAGGTTGCCCTGACATTTGCACGGCCATTTGCTGGTCCAGCAGGTCGGTGCCCAAGTTGGTTCCCGGGTTGTCCAGCATGCCAGATTTCATGGTGGCCTCACGCATGCTTTTGATGAGCTCACGCATGAACAAGGATTCAAACTGCTTGGCCGTTTCCTTGATGGCTTCTGGACTGCTTTGCCCGGCTTGTAGTTTGAGTGCGTTCAGGGAGCTGGCATCTGCTGCCAGCCCGTTTGATACGGAGGTGGAGTTGCCCAGGCTCATCAGATCACCTCCAACTCGGCGTTGAGTGCGCCTGCGGCTTTGATCGCTTGCAAAATGGCCAGCAAATCCTGAGGTGTGGCACCCAGAGAATTCAGTGCTCGAACCACATCAGTGAGTTTCGGAGCGGCCTGCAGCTCAATCAACATGCCAGGTTCATTCTTGATCTGGATGTCAGACTTCTCGGTCACGGTCGTTTGACCGCTTGACAGGGCATTGGGCTGGCTCACACTGGGGGTTGTGCTGATGCTGATCGACAGATTGCCGTGGGCGATGGCACAGGGGCCAAGTGTGACTGCCTGGTTAAGGACGATGGAACCTGTGCGGGCATTGATCACCACTTTGGCAGAGGCCACAGACGCTTCCAGTGGCAGCTCTTCCAGTTCAGCCATGAAGGTGACACGTGCATCAGGTTCGCTGGGCGCAATGACTTTGATGGTGCGACCATCCAAGGCCTGGGCAACCCCCGTACCGAATTTCGCATTGATGGCTTGTGCGACTTTGCGCGCGGTCTGGAAGTCGGAAGCCTCCAGCCCCAGCGTCAAGGTGCTGCCCTCTTGTAAGGGTGTTGGAACGCTGCGTTCCACCTGTGCGCCGTTGGGGATGCGACCGGCACTGAGGTGGTTGACCTGAATTTTGCTACCGCCGGCTGAGGCACCTGCACCGGCTACGACCAGGTTGCCTTGGGCAATGGCATAGATTTCGCCATCCGCGCCTTTGAGGGGCGTGGTGATCAACACGCCGCCTTTGATGGATTTGGCGTTACCCACCGACGACACATTCACATCAATGGATTGTCCTGGGCGGGCAAAGGCTGGTAACTGTGCGGTAACCATGACAGCCGCCACGTTTTTCATTTGCAAAGACGAAGCAGCTGCTGCTGGCAAGGTGATGCCCAGTTGTTGTAAATAGTTGGCTATGCCTTGCGAGGTGTAGGGCATTTGTGTGGTTTGGTCGCCGGTGCCGTCCAGTCCTACCACCAGTCCAAAACCGGTCAGTTGATTGCTGCGAACGCCTTCTACAGCTGCCACTTCCTTGATACGAGCGGCCTGTGCGGGGACCACCACAATTCCGCCCAATACAAGCCACAGCACAGCACCAACGCTAAAAAAGCGTTGCGCGGCAACTTTCAGGATGTGGCGGATGGTGTTGGCTTTGGCGTGCATGGTGTGTTTACCCCTCGGCACGATTCTGCGCAACTTTAGAACGGCAAAACGTTGAAAAAGAACCGTGTTAACCAGCCAACTGTTTGTGCTTCTGCTTGCGCGCCTCGGCCTTTGGACTCCATGCGGGCGTTGGCCACCTGGGTGGAATTGATCAAATTGCCCGGTTGGATCAGGCGTGGGTCCACGGTGCCTGAAAAACGCATTACGTCTACGTTTTGGTTGATGCCAATCTGCTTGTCACCTGCCACCACCAGATGGCCATTGGGCAACACGTCGATCACGGTGGCCGCGATCGTGCCCGTAAAGGTGTTGGCACTTTGAGTGCCGCCCTTGCCTGAAAAGTCTTGCGCAGAGTTGGTACCGATTCCTGCCTTGAGGTTCAGTAAGTCCTGTGGTGCCACCAGGGGAAAGGCACTGATGCTTGTGGCACCCGTACTTGTGCGGTTGGCAGTGGAACTGGAGACCTGACTGGCGGCGACACTTTCCACGATCAGGATGGTGATCTGGTCGCCAATCAAGCGGGCGCGGGCATCTTCAATGCCTGGCCGGTAGCTGGCTTTTTGAAACAGGCTGCCGCTGGCAGGAACCGCAGCAGTATTTGGCGAAATTGATGCAATCGGTTTTGATGGGGTTGCTGCGGGAAAGTCGACACTGACTGGCTTTGGCATGGAACTGCATCCAGCACAACACGCGATTGCTATTGAATAAATAGCTGTTTGTGCTTTTTTTACGGGGGCTACACCCCAGTTTTTATTTAACTTATGCATGATGCACCTCGTAGCTTATAACTGGCCAAGCTTTTGCAACATCTGGTCAGAAGTCTGGATGGCCTTGGAATTCATTTCATAAGCCCGCTGGGTTTGAATCATGGTGACGAGTTCCTGCACCACGTTCACATTGGAGGTTTCCACAAAACCCTGCATCAAAGCACCCATACCATCTGCACCAGGCGTTCCTGTTTGGGGTTGTCCAGAGGCCGCACTTTCAGCATACAAGTTGCTCCCCAATGGGGTCAGTCCGGCTGGATTGATAAACCGGGCCAGGGCGATGGTGCCGACTTGTTGTGGTGTCGGGTTGCCTGGAATGGTGGCGGTGACCGCGCCGTCTCCTGCGATGGTGACGCTGGTGGCATTTACCGGAATATTCACACCATTGGCCACTGCCAATCCGGTGGAGGTGACCAGTGCACCCGCCGAATTGACCTGGAATGATCCATCGCGCGAGTAGCTGTTGGTGCCGTCGGGCATGGTGATTTGGAAGAAACCGTCGCCTTGGATAGCAACATCGAGCTTGTTCCCCGTTGACTGCATGCTGCCCTGTGCAAACGATCTGCTGGTGGCCACCGTGCGCACGCCCAGTCCAACCTGCAACCCAGTGGGTAATGTGGATTGTTCGGTGCTGTTGGCTCCAACCTGGCGCAGGTTTTGGTACATCAGGTC
>CAIOAQ010000006.1 GCA_903856025.1 uncultured beta proteobacterium | reverse complement strand
GCACAGGCTCTTGATATTTGCGTTTGAGGCGTCATCTGGGACTGCAGAAAGGGTTCCTCATGACGGATTCACTGCACCTTGTTTGCCCCCATTGCCACACCACCAACCGCATCAAGCGCTCCAACATGGGCAGCGCGCCCAACTGTGGCAGTTGCCACAAGCCCTTGTTTGAGGCGCACCCCATCATGCTGGGTGAGGCCAATTTTGAGCGTCACATCAGCCGTAACCAGATTCCGGTGCTGGTGGATTTCTGGGCACCATGGTGTGGCCCGTGCCGTCAGATGGCACCGGCCTTTGAGCAGGCGGCGGGCCAACTTGAGCCGTTGGTTCGCCTGGCCAAGGTCGATACCGAGGCCGAACCCGGCTTGGGCGCGCGTTTCAATATCCGCAGCATTCCGACGCTGGCGTTGTTTGTGAATGGCCGCGAGGTGGCGCGCCAGGCCGGTGCCATGGGTGCGGCTGACATCGTGCGCTGGACGCAGCAGCATTTGCCGCGTGCTTGAACACGATGGTCTATGCGCAGGCCAGGATGCGCAGGTGATTCAGTATCACCCGAACGCTGCTTGGTTGTACGCCGCGCTTCACCGCAAAGCCCATTTGCAGGGTGTCTCGGCGCACTGGCTGCATCAGCAGACCGCCATCCTTGCGTCGCACACTGGCAACAATGGGTGTGTGCGCCTTGGCACCGCGCACGATGACCACGGCAGACTCGCCATTCACTAACTCCACAAACGTACCCGGCGGATACAGTCCGACGACCCTCAACAGGGTTGCGCCAATGCTGTCCGGATGCCCGCTGGCGTCCAGGCAGGCATCCCGCGCGGCCATTGCTGGCGTCACCGATTGCCGCGAACCGCGTCGACTCAGTTTGGCGGAATAAATATCGACCCGTCGCAACAGTTCGGCCAGACGAGGGCCGGCGTGTGCTTCCTGTACCGCGTCAGCCGTTGCGACCGCGTGGTGGTGCCGAACCACGTGCAGCCAAAGTTGATCGGTGACACCCGCCTCCACCAGGATGTCTGCACTGGATGTGGCATGCGTGGCTACCCGCTCGCGCTGTACATCGGACAGCGAACCGATTTGTTTGGCCAGGGCATCCTGCAAGACCGTGATACTCAGGTTCATGCTGAGAGCGGCCAACGCAAGCGCTCGCCTTTCCTCTTGCGGCCATTCCATCCACTCGGCGGCCAAATCCGCAATCAGCATGCAAGTCATGGCATGCTGGGCGCAATAGTGATTCACGTTGCCACCATTGGCCTCTATCAACACATACAACGCCAAATCGGGGTCACATGCCGCCAGATGGCGAATGGCCATTTCAAGCTCGGCCAATCGGGTGATCCAGGCGGCGTCGATGGTTTCCTCTCTCAAAAGGCGATGCGCACGGGCTATCGCCTGATCCCATTCATCCAATGCCTGAGAGACAGGCATTGGCTTGCAGATGGTTTCAGAAGGTGCAAGCACTGAAACCGCTTCCGGCGCCACCGCGATAACGGCTGCCTGCGCCTCTGGGTTTTGTTGCATGAAGGACTTTCGGTCGCCCACGGGCGCAAGCTTGCATCTTTGGATGGCGCTCGATTTGCGAGTCCTATCCACCTCACGAGACGCAGGCCGTTGCTCGTGGAAAGGAAGTTCAATATTCGGATATTTAGACTCGTCGTTCGCACCGTGTGCCGTTAGGATTCTATGACCGAATTTGCCCTTGTTTTTCGGACTCCTAAGACGGTTTTGTCAGAACCGGAATGACTGCACCTTCACCGGGTCTTCGCATTCCAGGTCAGTCGAAAATGGATGAACCGGCGCAGCCAACCTCATCCAATGCCCGCGATTCCTCGCTGTGCGCCGATATTTCCACGGTATCGCCACCAGCTTTTTTGGCGCGGTACATGGCGCCGTCTCCAAGACGTAGCAGGTCTTGCGCCGTATCGCCATGGTCCGGATAGATCGCAACGCCGATGCTGCACGAACATTGGATTGAAATATCACCCGAAGTGACGACGGGCTCCTGCAGCGCGAAGCGAATCTTCTCCGCAACGCCAAGAGCATCCTCGGGCGTGTATATGTTGCACAACAGAGCGACGAATTCGTCGCCACCCATGCGCGCTGCTGTGTCACTCCCCCGCAGACAACCCTCTATCCGCAGCGCCACGGATTGCAGCAGCAAGTCACCCACCCCATGACCGTGCTGGTCATTGACCGGCTT
>CAIOAQ010000005.1 GCA_903856025.1 uncultured beta proteobacterium | reverse complement strand
GGGGATAGGAAATCTGAAAAATTCAGAATCAATCGAGTCTGACCCGAATGGCACTTACTTAAGACTTAACCGCATGAAATAAAGAAGAAACAGGCTGGCTTGGTGGTACGATTTAGTCGCCAAACCAACGCAACCACCCGGAGCCAGCCCGCATGCATATTAATCGTTCTGCGTTATCTCAACAACAACATCGCGTGCAACGTTACGCTGCCAGCCACAATGCATTTGATTATTTCAACATGCTTACTTCTCCCGATCTGCTGGATGCGCTGGAAGCTTCATTGCCTGACAATCACCGCGAGCGACTGTTCCCGCCTACAGAGACGCTATCGATGTTTCTCGCACAGGCTATGAAACCAGACCGCTCTTGTCAAGGCATCGTCGATGATGCAGCGGTAAAACGTCTGATTCACGGTTTGCCGCTATGCAGCACGAAAACAGGTGGATACTGCAAGGCTCGCAAACGGTTGCCGTTGGAAATGGTCACGGGAATGGTTCGCCACACAGGCCGCCTGATCGCCGCAAAAGGGTCCGATACGTGGCTCTGGCGCGAACGTCGGGTGCGACTGGTAGACGGTACGACCGTTACACTGCCGGATACGCAGGCTAACCAAACCACCTATCCACAACAAAGCGGCCAGAAACCCGGTCTGGGTTTCCCCATCTGTCGCATTGTAGGGGTAACCTGTCTGTCCAGCGGTGCCGTGCTTGATGCCGCCATGGGTGGGTTCAAAGGCAAAGGTAGTGGAGAGCAGGCATTGTTGAGGTCGCTACTGGATATTTTCGAATCCGGTGATGTTATGTTGGGTGACGCATTCTATGCCACCTATTTCTTGCTGGCGGAACTCCGGTTGCGCGGCGTGGATGCCTTGTTTGAACAGAATGGTGCGCGCAAACTTGTTACCGACTTTCGGCTGGGTAAAAGGCTGGGGAGCAAGGATCACTTAATCACGCTGACAAAATCAAAAATCCGCCCGCAATGGATGACGCTTGAGCAGTACGAATCTGCGCCTGAAACACTCACCATCAGGGAACTGGAGGTCGGTGGAAAAACGCTGGTGACGACGATGACATGCCCGAATACAACACCCAAAAGCGCGCTGAAAGATTTATACAAGCACCGATGGCAGGTGGAATTGGACATTCGCAACATCAAAACTACGCTGGGCATGGAAACTCTGAGCTGCAAAACGCCTGAGATGGGCGAGAAAGAAATGTGGGTTTATCTGCTGGCCTATAATCTGATTCGCCTGATCATGGCACAGTCCGCATTGGTTGCCGATGTGTTGCCACGGGCACTGAGCTTCAAGCACACCGTCCAGCTTTGGCTGGCTTGGTGCGGGACATCAGCACGTGCGGATGACAAAGATAACTTCACCAAGCTACTGGACTTGGTTGCCGAGCAGCCAATCGGAAATCGGCTAGGACGAATTGAGCCAAGGGCAGTCAAGCGACGCCCCAAACCCTACCCGCTACTGACAAAAACGAGAGAGCTGGCAAGGGAGCAAGTGAGAAAATATGGTCATGCAAAAAAGCTTAAGTAAGTGCCATTCTGGTCTGTCCCCTATTATTTATGTCCCCTATTATTTACACCCTTGCTGGTGATTTAACTTTGATCTGACCCGAATGGCATTGTCATAGTCTGAAATATCGGATTTGTTTTTGGTTTTTCTTTTGACTTTCCCT
>CAIOAQ010000004.1 GCA_903856025.1 uncultured beta proteobacterium | reverse complement strand
GACGCGCCACAAGACCATGACGCTGGAGCCCGAGGAGTTCATGCGCCGCTTCCTGCTGCATGTTCTACCCCACGGCTTTCACCGCATTCGTCACTATGGATTGATCGCCAACAATGCTCGTAAAGAGAACCTGGCGCACGCCAGGGAGTTGCTGCATGTGGACGCTGCTGCAGTTGCCGATGCAACGACCCCGGACGAACCAACGGAACCTGTGCGAGCGACCTTCGTCTGCGCGCATTGCGGCGCGCCCATGATCATCGTCCAAACGTTTGCACGCTGCCAGGCCATCCGCGCACCACCTCACGTTGCGGGTGCTCCATGAGATCAAGAACGCCAAGGTTGCCAAACTGTACGCTGACTGCGCATCCGGCAGGGGCAGCGTGTATAAGCTTTGCCCAACGGTGGCAAGTCGCTGAGGTTCGCTCAACACCTCAGCGAAAATGTTGGGGGATCAACTCTGACGACATTAGCATGAGCGCTGTGTTGTGCACGATGATCGCCATGGTCGCGTCATCAAAGCGCACTGTGATTTGTCAAATCCCCATAACTGTGTAGCTCACCCCAGCGCCGAAGCACTCGCCGCGGTTTCCTCCATGGGGGCTTTTACGACGCCTGCCCGCAAGGCTTAGCGGCATCCCGCACAGCCGTGGCTTTGGGCAGGCATCCTACAACCCTTAACCATCAGAGAAGGTCAGGAATGCCCGCTAACAGGTGACACGCTGGACTTCCAGCAACCGGCCGTTCGTGACCGGCAGGTAACGCGGCAAACTCGAAGTCCACGAATGCCTTCTGACCAGCGACACGCTGGACTGCCGGTTACCTGCCGTTCGTGGTCGGCAGCTTGCGCTGCACTGGCGAAGTAGACGGCGCTCCATAGCGGGCGTTGGTTTTTGAGACAAGGTTGCGGCCTGGCCACAATTCAAAGAACTATTGGCCTGCCTTCGACCATCACGAAACGTGTTTGTGATTCAATAAATTTGCTTGGACACATTCAATAATGAGGTTGAAGGACCTTGCAAATTCTTTACTAACAAAAAACCTATGTAAATCAACGACTCACTCACGTAGTAAATTTACAACGAATCTGATCGCACGAGCATGAAAGCCATTTTGTGTTCGATCTGCTGTACAACAACACGTCGGACATCAAGCCCACACGCCACTCAACGGATACGCATGGTACCAACCAGGTCAATTTCTGGATTCTGCATGCCTTCGGCTACAGCTTTGCTCCTCGCTATAAGACTTTGCAGAAGAAGACGGCATCGCTGGTGGGTTTCAGCCCGCCAAGCCAGTATCCAGCTGACATGCTGATCCGACCAGCCAACAAGGTCAACGAGGACTTGATCGTAAGTGAGTGGCCCAATGTCCAGCGCATCATGGCGTCCCTGGCGCAAAAGGACACGACCCAGACCACCATCGTGCGCAAACTCAGCAGTTATGCCCGGCAAAACAGCACCAAAAAGGCCCTGTGGGAGTTGGACAACATCCTGCGCACCATCTACATTTTGGATTTCATTGACGATGTCGAACTGCGCCAGAGCGTACAAAAGGCACTCAATCGGGGTGAGGCCTATCACCGGTTCCGTCGAGCGGTAGCTTTCATCAACGGCGGGAAGTTCAAGGTTCAGACGGAAACTGAGCAGCAAGTCTGGAACGATTGCGCACGGCTGATTGCCAACGCGGTCATCTACTACAACACGGCCTTGTTGTGTAAGCGCCCGACCAGTACCCAATTGACAGTCAAGGCGTTGATGGGTTAAGGCGCTCATTGACGTCGGCGACATCGAACGCAACGGGATCAAATGAGCCACCGACCCACTGCTTGAGATCTTCATGTTCAGGGTTTTCCGG
>CAIOAQ010000003.1 GCA_903856025.1 uncultured beta proteobacterium | reverse complement strand
TCCCATGCTTTCGCTTTTGCCATCTTGCCTCCACACGCGAACATCGCGCATGGAAAGTCATTATCCTTTATTTACGGATAGGTTCTAAGTGTCTGGGCCAAAAAGCAGGGAATAACGTACCAGACGGCATGGCGCATGTGCAAGAACGGAACGCTGGGCGTTCCTTTTGTTCGTTTGCCAACGGGAACCCTGATCGTTCAAGAGCCATCTACCATCCCTGGCGAAGGCGCTGCACTGTACGCACGCGTGTCCAGCGCCGATCAAAAAGGCGATCTGGACCGCCAGTTGGCGCGGCTGAGCGAATATGCCGCCACTGAAGGAATACACGTTGTCGAAGCAGTCAAGGAAGTTGACTCCGGCCTGAATGGGCATCGCCCCAAGATGCTGCGCATACTAAACAATCCGCTGGTCAAGGTGGTAGTTGTCGAGCACCGTGAGCGTCTAATGCGTTTTGGCTTTGAGTACGTCGAGTCGGCACTTGCCGCCCAGGGACGCAAGATCATCGTGATCGAGCCCGACGAAATGACCGACGACATCGAGCGCGATCTGCATGAGGTGATCGTGTCCATGTGCGCTCGCCTGTACGGTAAGCGTTCTGCCAAGAACCGTGCACAGAAGGCGATCGACGCGATTCACGAACATGAGGCAAACGCATGAGTGATCGCCCCATCTGTACCTACCAAACACGGCCGGTGTTGGGTGCAGATCAGGTATTGGTGCTTGACGCCTATGCAGAACTCTACGGTCGCGCTGAACGCAGCCTGTTTGCAGCCATGCAGGCCGGTGGCAGCATTAACGATTTGAAACGCGCGTTCCAACCCAGATTCCAGATCACCGCACGCCAGTTCAACGCCATTCGCGTGGGCCTTGAAGGCAAAATCGAAAGCATCAAGGCCCGCAGGCCAGAACTTATTACCGAGCTGGAGTCGCGCATCAAAAAAGCAGCCAAGGTAGTGGCCAAGCTCAGTCTCAAACCCAGTGCGGCGGCCAAACTGCACCAGAAGAAACGCAGACTGCACATTCTGCGAACCAAGCTGTCCAGCCTGCAGGGCGACCACAAGTCAGGCGCTGTGCGCCTGTGTTTTGGATCAAAGCGGCTGTTCAACGCCCAGTTCGACCTGGCAGTCAACAACTACGCTACTCACGAGCAATGGCTAAGCGATTGGCGGGCCTCGCGCGCTAATCAAATCTTCGTGCTAGGTAGCATGGATGAGCTGGCAGGCAATCAATCGTGTCAGGCCACTGTAGCGTGCGATGGTAGCCTCACTCTGCAGCTACGCCTGCCCGATGCCATGCGCGCATCTCATGGCAAGTATCTGACCATCAGCGGCGTGCGCTTTGCCTACGGGCACGAGGCTATCACCGCTGCGCTGGCGAGCAGCCAGCGCGTAGCCAGTGTCACAAAGGCAGGCAAATCAACGGTCAAGCGCATAGGTAGCGCTTTGAGCTATCGCTTTGTGCGTGACGATAAAAGCTGGCGTGTGTTTGTAAGTTGTGAAGCAGCGCCGGTGCAGACGACGACCAAGAGCGCATTGGGCGCTATTGCAGTGGACATCAACGCCGACCATTTGGCCGTCTCTGAGGTCGACCGCTTTGGCAATCTGGTGGAATTGCAGCGGATTGACCTGCATACCTACGGCAAGACCACCAATCAGGCCAAGGCGCTGATTGGGGATGCGACTGTCGCCATCGTGGCGCTTGCCAGCAAAACGGGCAAGCCGCTGGTATTGGAGAAGCTGAACTTCGCAAAGAAGAAAACCGAGCTTGAAGGCACGCATGCGCGCCACGCGCGCATGCTCAGCAGCTTTGCCTGCAACAAGGTGATTTCTGGACTCAAGGCAGCAGCGTTTCGCGCTGGTGTGGAGGTCATCGAAGTGAACCCGGCGTACACGTCGGTTATCGGCGCGGTGAACCACGCGCAACGAAATGGAATATCGGTTCACATGGGCGCGGCAGTAGCCGTTGCTCGTAGAGGTTTGAGTTTGTCCGAGCGTTGTCCTAAGCGGGAGGCCACAGTGCCCACTCGCAATGGCGGCCATGTCACCTTCGGCGTACCTGCAAGGAATCGCACGAAGCATGTATGGTCGCAGTGGGGCAAAGTTCGATCAAGCTTGAAAGCAGCGCATGTAGCGCATGGTCGGTCGGGCCTGCCCAAAGGAATGCCCGCACCTCTGTCTCCAGAAATGCGGGCATTGAGTGCTACCCGGCCATTCACGGCGAAATCCCGTGATGCAAATCGCCAGCACAACTGTTCGGTTGGCGTGCATGGTCAATTAGCGGATGTGCCTTTTTAGGCGCTGTGATATTTGGCTATGGTTTTAGGAACGGTCCGAGATGTTGACGTTTTTCAATCGCTCAAGCAAGCCCAAGCCGAACCCTTCGGGGCTCGCGTCCCGAAATACCCCAAATAGTCCACCTTGACGAGTTTCCTTGCGGCCACCAGTCGCGCGCGTGAGCGGTAAATTATGCGGATCCAGTGACAAAGCACCAGCTGTTTCGCGGTACTGTTGTCGGTACTGGAAAGTGCCAATCTTGTTTTCCAGGTTGAAAGTTCCACACTCTATTGGCCCGTGGGCACCAGGCAGCCAGACCCAAACGGGTTTCGATGTATCACTCATTTGGGCGCCTCATTGCCGGACAAAGTACGTCTTGGGCTCCGAGCACGTTTGGGCATTGATTCTTCCATGATGGCCACCATGGCACCGGTGGTGCACAACTGCGCAAGCGCATCATTGAATCCGTCAAGGAGATCGAGTGCCCAGAGCACTTGCAGCCAGTAGCCGATCTGAATACTGGGCTTGCCTTTTTCCATCGCAAGCAGCGTGTTCGTGCTGATGCCAGCTTTAGCCGCCAAATCAGGTTGTGTATATCCAAGCACCAGTCTGGCCATCTTGATGCGCCCAGACAGCGTCTTCAAGACCACTTCAGCCTGAAATGGAAGTAGATTTGATTTTGACGAAACTCTCATATATTGTGAATTTAGTACATTAAATACCATGATATGGTTAGTATATGGAAATATCCTTCAACGTCAAGACCCATTCTTCATGGAACGTCGCGGAGCACCGCCAGTACAGTAGGTCCAACTCATGCGGACTCGACGTGAGAGGAGACGAGGTCGATGACGAAATATTGGTGGCCATTTCTACAAGTCCATTCGAATTCGCGGTCTTTCAGGCGCGCGATGCACAATGATGCGTCTGTCCGTTTTGCATTGAACAGGAGTAGATGCCCATGAGCCATCCCGCTTTCGTATTCGTTCACGGTGCCTGGCACGGTGCCTGGTGCTGGAGGCGTGTCATGACACGCTTGCAAGCGGCGGGTTGCACTGCCCATGCCATCACCCTGACAGGTGTCGGTGAGCGTGCGCATCTGATGTCTACCCAGATTCGATTGACAACCCACCTGCAAGACGTGCTAGGACTGATTGCCGCCGAGGAATTGGACCGGGTCATTCTGGTGGGCCATAGCTATGCTGGTATGGTGATCACCGGTGTGGCCGACCTTTTGCAGCAATCGCATCCGGGTCTATTAGCGCATCTGGTCTATGTGGACGCGGTGACCCCACACCCCGGGGAGAGTTGGAGCAGTCAGCATTCCCCTGAAACGGTGGCCCAGCGTCTGGCCGCGGCACTTGCCAGCGGTGGCGTCAGTTTTCCGGCACCAGATGCCCGTGTTTTTGGCTTGAGCGGAGACGATCGGGACTGGGTCAACCGACGGCAAACTCCGCAACCTGCTGGCGTTTACCAGGACAAGCTCGATTTCGATGCGGCGCGCCTTGCCGCCTTGCCTCGCACTTTCATTGACTGCACCGACCCTGCCCTGCCGACCATCGCGGTGATGCGCCAACGCGTGCGTCAGGAAGCTGGCTGGCAAGTGCTGGAACTGGCCACCGGGCATGATCCCATGGTCAGCGCGCCAGGTCCACTGACCGCCCTGTTGCTGGCCATTGCCAATAGCGTGGCCTGACCAATCTCCCATGATTTGGCCCTTTTCTTTGTCCACACTGGAGCATGGTGCTGTTGTTGCAACTGGCCTGCTGATCTACGTTGTGGTGACCCGCATCAGCCAGCAGCGCAGATACCCGTCGTCGGCCATCGCTTGGGTCATCGGCATCGCGACCGTGCCTTATCTGGGCGTACCACTTTTTTTGATTTTTGGTACTCGCAAAGTCATCCGGCCGGTCACATCGACGCACGCTACGTTTGCAGCACCCCCGGCAGGCGATGTGCCCGACTGGGCAGCGCGTCTGCTTGCCGGTTTGAACGTGGCACCTGCAGTCCACAATGACACCATCACCTTTCATCCTGATGGAACGGCATCCTATCGTGCGCTGGTTGAATTGATTGAGGGCGCGCACGAGCAAATTGACGTCTGCACCTTTATTCTTGGCAGCGATACGGTTGGCACCAGCGTGGGCGACCAGTTGATCACTGCAGTTAAGCGTGGGGTGAAGGTTCGCCTGCTGGTCGATGCGGTTGGCAGTTTAATGATGCCCAAGCGCATGTTGCGTCACTTGCAGGAGGGGGGCATTGACGTACGGTATTTCATGCCGTTGTTACACAACCCGATTCGGGGCCACTCCAACTTACGCAACCATCGCAAGATGGCCATCGCCGACAGTCAACGGATATGGGCCGGTGGACGCAACCTGACCGACGTGTATTTTCTGGAGAAGCCCCATCAGCCCGCCTGGGTGGACCTGAGTTTTGAGGTGGATGGCCAGTTGGCAGGACAGGCTCAAGCACAATTTGAAATGGACTGGCGAGCAGCGGGTGGCCACATCGGGGATCACGTCTTCAGCGCAGAGAAAACCAAGCCTTTGCACGCTGCTAAAGGTCCATTGGCACAGTGGATCGCGTCCGGTCCCGACTATGCTGACGACACGGTCTACGCCCTTTTGGTGTCCGCTTTCTATCACGCGCAAAACAGCATCCTTTTGGTCACCCCCTATTTCGTGCCCGATGCCGCGCTGCTCGATGCCCTATGCTTGGCTTGCAGACGTGGCGTGCAGGTAAATTTGGTGATGCCGATACGATCAAACCACCGTTTGGCTGACATGGCTCGCGAACGAGCGCTGCGCCAGTTAAGTGCTGCTGGGGGCAAAGTGCACCTGGTTGCCTCAATGGTCCACGCAAAGGCGGTCGTGATCGACGCAACCATGGCCCTATGCGGTTCAGTGAACCTGGACAGTCGCAGTCTATTTCTTAACTACGAAGAGATGACTGCGTTTTATGGTGCACCAGAAATTTCCTGGCTGACTGTGTGGATCAACCATTTATCCAGCCAGGCAACCGCCTACCAGGCCAGACAACCATCTTGGTACCACGATGTGCTCGAAGGAATCGTGCGTGCCGTGGGCTTTCAGCTCTGAATGGTGATTGGATCAGAAAGGAGCAAACCAGCGCAGCAAACCTCAGCCACGTAGCTTGTATTGAAAATTGCCATAACAGTCCCAGCTAGCTGTCTTGTGAATGAACTGAACCAGAAGGGAAACGTGTGGCCTTCTATTTTCTGTGTGCCGCGGCACTGGGCTTGATTCTGGTGCTTCTTGGGCAACCGTGGTTGCATGCGTACCGCCAGCGCCGGGTACTGATGCATCCCTTTCCTGCATATTGGCGCAAGGTGTTGCAACGCCGAGTGCCCCTGCTCAGGCGCATGCCCGCGGACTTGCAGCTGCAGCTGAAGAAGCGCATCCAGATTTTCATTGCAGAAAAGACCTTCATCGGCTGCGCCGGGTTGGACGTGACCGAAGAAATGCGGGTGGTCATTGCTGCGCAAGCCTGCTTGTTGGTGTTGAATCGTTCCATGCAGCACTACGACCATGTGCGGCAGATTTTGGTCTATCCGGGTGCCTTCATGGTTCAGCGCACGGTCACTGATGGCATCGGCGTGCAGCAAGATCAGCGACATGCCCTTTCCGGCGAATCCTGGTCGCAAGGGCAGGTGATCTTGTCGTGGCAGGATGCCCTGGATGGTGCTGCGGTGGTCAATGATGGTCGCAATGTGGTACTGCACGAGTTTGCCCACCAGTTGGACCAGGAAAGCGGAGCAGCCCAAGGAGCCCCACTGCCTGCAGCTGGCGACACACAGTACAACTCACAGCGTTGGAAAGAGGTGTTGAGCCAAGCCTATGGGCATTTGCTAGACCAAGTCCAGCGTGGCGAACAGGGGCTATTGAACCATTACGGTGCCCAGAGCCCTGCAGAGTTTTTTGCAGTGGCCACGGAAGCTTTTTTCGAACTGGGCGCTGAGATGGCTGAACACTACCCCGCGCTGTACCAGGAACTCAGTGGCTACTATAAGGTGGACCCGGCAAGCTGGAATTGAGTGGGCATTGAAGTAGTGTGAGTTGGAAGGCAATGTGTGACGAATCACGACTGCTCAGATTGCTCAGACGGATACTGCATCCGAGCTTGGCCAGGATCGCTAGATCACAAGGATAGCTACAAAGACATCGCACGCCGTTGAGCCATCGCCGATCGCCAGCGCAGCAGATTGGGGTGGCGATCATCGAGCCTGACTTTGACGATGCGTGCAAAGTCGATGGTCACAACCGCTGCTATGTCAGCGATGCTGAGCTGCTCGGCCGCGATGAAGTCTCGGTCTCGGAGTTGTTCATCCAAGTCGCACAGGAATTGTCGCAGCCTCGACAGCCCGCGCTCGGCCAATTGAGGAATTTGCTCATAGTTCACCGGCCCTGGCAGTGCACGATGCAACATGGCAACGGAACTGTTGCGAAATGATTCAGCAATGGGCATAAAGCCTTCAAACTCAATGCGCCAGTGCCAATCCGCAATTTCAGCCTTGTCCAACGACGTCACGCCCAGCATGGGCGGTAGTGGAAAGCGGGCCTCGAGCCCCCTGTGCCAGAATGACTTGCTGCACCTACCCCTGTTAGTTTAGAGAGCAAAGAGGTAGGTATGAAGTTCAACAATCAATCCAAGGCACAGATGCATGCAGCCGGAGATTCTGTCGATACAGGCGCATCGCAAGGAGCCCGCAGGGCGACTGAAGATGCGCCTGTATCGACGCGACCATTGTCACGCAGCGTCGACTCCGAAGTCGTTCCCGTTGCCAAACGTCGCAACATTACAAATGCCGACAAGCGGCGCATTGTGCTCGCCGCCGCCGCGTGCACCAAGCCCGGGGAAATCGGCGCACTGATGCGCCGTGAAGGCGTGTACTCATCTGCACTGGCTACATGGCGGCGCCAATATGCTGCAGGTGAGCTCAACGCAGCCGAGGCTAAAAAGCGCGGTCCCAAGCCTGCTCCTGCTCGTGATGAACTCAAGCAATTGGCGCTGATGACCCGTGAGCGCGACAAGCTGCGTGTGCAACTCAGCAATGCACATTTGATCATTGAGGTCCAAAAAAAAGTTGCCGCGTTGTTGGAGCAACTCGAGCCACTCACGAAGTTCGCGAGTCCTTGATGGCTGGCACGCTTGAACTGACCCCAGCGCTTGGCGGTGCTGCAGCATGCCGCGCCATGGGGCTATGGCGCGGTGCCCCCGGGAGACACCAAGCACGCGCACACCGTACCACCTTTGTGGGGCCGCCCGCGGTGCCAAGGCCAGTGCGCCCACACTCTGCGTTGGCCTTGAGTGAGGTGGAGCAGACATTGGTGTTGCAGGCCTTGTGCAGCGAGCGATTTGCCGACACCGCTCCAGCGGCAGTGCACGCCACGCTGCTCGATGAGGGCATTTACCTGGGGTCAGTGCGCACCATGTACCGCTTGCTGGCGGCCAACGCCAGCAGTGCCGAGCGCCGCCGTCAACGCAGCCACCCGGCCTATGCCAAGCCTGAGTTACTGGCGCTCGCGCCCAACCAGGTCTGGTCGTGGGACATCACCAAGCTCAAGGGGCCGGCCAAGTGGACTTGCTTCCACCTCTACGTCATCCTGGACATCTTCAGCCGCTACGTCGTAGGCTGGCTGATTGCGCCTCGCGAAAGCGCAGAGCTGGCCGAGCAACTGATTGCCGATACCGTGGCCCGCCACGATGTGATGCCGGGTGAGCTTACGCTGCACGCAGATCGTGGCACCTCCATGCGCTCCAAGCCGGTGGCCAGTTTGTTGGTGGACCTGGATGTGGCCAAGAGCCACAGTCGCCCCTACACATCGGATGACAACCCTTATTCGGAATCGCAGTTCAAGACCATGAAATACCGCCCCGACTTCCCGCAGCGCTTTGGCAGCATCGAAGATGCCAGAAGTCATTGCCAAACATTCTTCGCCTGGTACAACGGCCAGCATTGCCATTCAGGCATTGGGCATATGACACCCCACAGCGTGCACTACGGACAAGCACAGGCCATGCGGGAGGTGCGTCAAGCCACGCTGAACGCGGCATTCATCGCCAGGCCCAACCGATTCAAGGGCATCCGCCCTTGCCTGAAACCCATGCCCACTGCGGCCTGGATCAACCCACCGCCAGAGCAAAGGACAACGACTGAAACAGCACAATCCTGCACCGTAAATTCATGAAGCAAGGTGTAGCAAAGTCATTGACACATTCCGGAGATAAGCAGCAATTGACGCATTGCTGGTCAACACGACACCCTCCTCGGTACGCAACGCAGGTACTGTGCACTGGGGGTTGATCTTTCGGTAAGCCTCACCGAGTTGCTCGCCCACTTTCAAATCGACCTGCACTGTGTCGTGGACGATGCCTTTCTCGGCGAGCAGGATACGTGCGCGACGGGGGCTGGGTGCGGTTGTACAGTCGTAAAGCGTGATCATTTTGAATCCTGCAACTTGTCTTGGGTGCGGGTATCGAAGTCGCTGGCATCGTGACGTTCATGCAACTGCGACTCCAGTGCCCCTGTGACGCGGTTGACCATGCGCCCACGTTGAACCGCCGGACGTTTGGCGATGTCATCTGCCCAGCGGATCACGTGGGTGTACTCATGGACTTGCAAGAACTCGCCAGCTTCATACACCAGGCCTTTGACCAGCGCCCCATACCATGGCCAGATGGCCATGTCAGCAATCGTGTAATCATCACCGCTGACAAAGGGGTTGTCTGCAAGTCGCCGGTTGAGCACATCCAACTGGCGCTTGATTTCCATGGCGAAACGGTCAATGGCGTATTCGATCTTTGTTGGTGCATAGGCGTAAAAATGACCGAAGCCTCCGCCAAGGTAGGGTGCACTGCCCACCTGCCAAAACAACCACGACAGGCATTCTGCGCGTCGAGCCGGATCAGTCGGCACGAAGGCGCCAAATTTCTCAGCCAGGTAGAGCAGAATTGAGCCGGACTCGAACACTCTGATCGGCTCGGGTGCGCTGTAGTCCCACAGCGCCGGAATCTTGGAGTTCGGATTCACTTCGACAAACCCGCTACTGAACTGGTCGCCCTGGTTGATGCGGATCAACCAGGCGTCGTATTCAGCGCCGCTGTGGCCGAGGGCCAGCAATTCCTCCAGCATCACCGTGACCTTGACACCATTGGGAGTGGCCAGCGAATACAACTGCAGCGAATGTTTGCCTCGCGGCAGTACTGCCTCATGTGTCGGCCCGGCAATTGGTCGGTTGATAGTGGCGAATTGCCCCCCATTGGCTTTGCTCCAGGTCCAGACCTTGGGTGGGTTGTAAGCAGGAATTTCAGACATACGAAGGGCTCACTTTCGGGCACTGGCTGTGGGGCTTTAATTGTTCGGACACTGCGTGAGGAACAACCTCAAGGTAAGCGTTAGGCGTTAACTGGGTCTACTGGTTCATGTCTTTGACACCAACGACAAAGTACTCGGTTTCACCGAAGCAGGTGCTCGGTAGGCCCATGTGCTGTTCGTATGTCAACGCCACCCGCTTCCCGACAGCGGCGTTGACCAACTTTGCCACTTCTGCATCTCTCACGGTAAAAAGGAATTTTTCTGGGGCGGCACCGGGAAGTGCCACCAATGACAATTCTCCCTCCCATGTCTTGCAAACCCATCCCTTATCGGAAATTTTCTGCAAATAACCCGCTCTTTCGCCCGTCGAGTAACTCCATGTCAATGCGAGCTTGATGTAAATGCCGAAGAGACCGGCGACAACGGCCAGTAACCCTACGACTGATAATAAGACTCGATTCTTTGTGATTGCCATTGATTCATTCCTTGAAATTGCGCCTCAGTAAGGCCCTGATGCTAGAGCTTAACTGCCCAATTGACGTTGAGTACGATTTCGCACCATTTAGCGCCGACTGGAGTTCTCACCACAAATCATTGCCGAAACTCAAAGGTGTGGATCTTGCGGGAGAAAATCAGGGCAAACACGGCGGTGTGCTTGATATGGCGGTACGGACACAACCGCCAAATCGTACCGCAAAAGCAAAAAAAGAAAGGACTTAGAGCATTTCTGCGCTAAGTCCTTGATTCATATGGTCGGTGTGAAAGGATTCGAACCTTCGACCCCTTGCACCCCAT
>CAIOAQ010000002.1 GCA_903856025.1 uncultured beta proteobacterium | reverse complement strand
TCCATCGGTACCGCCAAGTCACCGAATCTCTGCGACTGGCCCTGGAGAAGATATCCACCCCGTTAGAGCAACTCGAAGACTGGATCACTGGTGTCCACCCCTCGTTGCAGAACATCGTTCGACTGCGCATTGAAGGTGAGAGGGTACCCTTGCCAGCCCCCGGACTAACTCCCTATCTGGTTGGTTTGCTTGTGATGCTCGGGATGTTGGGCACCTTCCTTGGGATGGTGGTGACGCTCAAAGGAGCCGTCTTTGCATTGGAAGGTACAACAGACCTGCAAGCCATCCGGGCAGCCTTTGCTGCACCCATCAAAGGGCTGGGTTTATCTTTTGGTACCTCAGTTGCCGGTGTCGCTACATCAGCGATGCTTGGCCTCATGTCGGCCATCTGTCGTCGCGACCGGCTGGCACAGGCCCAGACACTTGATTCCAAGATAGCTACCGTGCTGCGTAAGTTCACATTGGCCCACCAACGCCAGGAAACCTACAAAGCACTTCAGGCGCAATCACAAGCTTTGCCTGCTTTGGTCCAACAGATGCAAACCATGATGTCCAAAGTGGAGGACATGAGTGAACAACTCAATGCAGGACTCATTAATAGCCAGGACCATTTCCACCAGGATATCAAAGGCGTCTATACGGAACTGGCGCAGTCCGTGGACCAGACACTTCGAACAAGTCTGAACGAAAGCGCCCAGACGGCGGCCCAAAGCATTCAACCTGTTGTCCTTGCTGCCATGACGGCGATCTCAGACGAATCGAGCTTGCAGCATGCCCGGCTGGCCGCCACCACACAGACCCAGTTCGATGCACTTGCAGAGCGGCTGTCGGGCACAGCAAATCAGGTGACACACGCCTGGACCTCTGCAGTAACGCAGCAGGAGCAAGCAGGCGCCGCGTTGATCACAGGACTTGCCAGTTCAATGGATGGGTTGGTGCAGAATTTTGCGCAGCAATCGACCTCCTTGCTGGCCGCCATTGAGCAGTCGCACGACAAGGCGCAAGCAACTCAGGTTTCTGGCGATGAAATCAGGCTGCAGGCATGGCTGGTTGCTTTGGAGACACAGGCAGAGTCCATGAAGCAGCAGTGGCAACAAGCCGGAGAGACCGCTCGAATGCAGCAACACCAAGTCAGCAGCGAGTGGAATCAAGCAGCGCAAGAAATGTTGGCTAGCACCCAATCCAGCAGCGCCCACACCTTGTCTGAAATCTCACGTCTTGCGACAAGTGCTGAAGAATTGGCTCGACTGCGTATGGTGGCTGATCAGGCATGGAGCAAGCAGCAGGATGAGCGCATGTTGCAGATGACCGGGATGCTGCAATGCGAGCTGAGCCGATTGCGCGATGATGAGTCATTGCGCGGGCAAGCCGCAGTAGATCGTCTGTCCCAATTGCAGGCAGATGTCAGAGAACACCTGAGCACCCTTGGCGCTTCTCTGGAGGAGCCAATAACCCGCCTCATCGCAACCGCGTCTGAAGCACCACGGGCTGCAGCTCAGGTAATAGGCCAACTGAGACAGGAAGTGTCCGAGAGCGTGGCGCGCGATAACGAGTTGCTGGAAGAGCGCACACGTATTCTTGCAACACTCAATGGATTGCTAGATGGGATCAGGCAGGCATCCGCAGAGCAGAAATCCGTCATTGATTCTCTGGTCAGTTCCTCGGCCACAGCCCTTGGCGAGGCGAGTCAGCAATTTGGACAAAAGGTTGACGCTGAGACCGCCAAGCTGTCCGACATTGCAGACCATGTCACTAGCAGCGCGGTGGATGTGTCCGCACTGAGCGACACACTGCGTTTTGTCATGCAATCTTTCAACGAAGCCAACGAGAAGATGATTGCCAATCTGGCACGCATTGAAGGCGCATTGGAGAAATCCATGGCCAGAAGTGATGATCAGCTGGCCTACTACGTCGCCCAGGCACGTGAAATCATTGATTTGAGCATCATGTCGCAAAAGGGCATGGTCGACGAGATTCGCAAGGTTGGAAGCGACAGTGCAGCTTTGACCGATGAGGTTGCCCGCTGATGGAAGGCATGGACGTAGGAGCAGAACAAACAGCACCCGTTTGGGCTGTATTTGGGGACCTGATGTCAGGTCTCTTGGGGGCCTTTGTACTTTTGTTGGTTGGTGTGTTGGTGGCCCATCTGCAGTTGGTCTCCCAAATGGAGGTTGAGGTCAAAAAGCGTCAAGTTGAAGAGCAACGGCGCATTTCACTGGAGAAAGCGCTGGCCATTCCACTGGCAAGTGGCCGAATCACCTTGGACAATGGCCGCATCGGGATCAGTGGGCGCTTTTTGTTCACTGTGAATTCAGATAAATTGCAGCCCGAAGGCAGAAAGATTCTGCATAGCTTGGTGCTTCCCTTGAAGTCCTACCTGGAATTTCGTGACGAAATGATGATGGTCAGCGGGTTTACCGATGATCGATCCATCAGTGGCAGCAATACCCAGTTTGTTGACAACTGGGAGCTGTCGGCGCAGCGTGCGCTCACTGTGACCCGTGCATTGATAGAAGAGGGCATGCCCTCAGGCATGGTGTTTGCTGCGGCCTTTGGCTCCGAGCAACCCATTGCAACAAACGCCAGTGAGAACGGTCGTGCACAGAATCGCCGCGTTGAAATGTCGCCGGTACCAAAAGCGACCAGCCCAAAGCCAGATTCGCATGATTGAACCGATTGCCAATGCAAATGCAGCGCAGGAGCAAACTCTGTGTCGCAATGCAGAAGAGCTCCTTTGCGAGTTACGGGTGGCAGGCAGGCATGTGATAGACCCGGTTGGGTTCCGTTACCTGGAAACCTTGGCAAGTCGCGTCCAAAAGCAAAACGGGAGCGTGCAGCGCATTCTTCAGGACAAGTTGATGTCGGCAACTCTGGCATTCATGGAACAGGATCGTGCTGCCCAGCGCGAGGGCGTGCAGGCCGATAAAACCCCGCCAACGCAAGGCCGGGAGTCCCTTAGGGGGCTGGTTGAAAGCTTGGGTCAGCAATGTTTCCCGCAGGAATCTAAGGCAACGGAAGTGCGCATTTCGCTGCAGCCTGAACTGAAGTCCATCCAATACTTTCGAAGTACTTGGTCCAAGCTCAGTATTGACCGGCAAGTGGCCCATGCATTCGCGCATGCGCCCAAGAATGCCGGACCGCTGAACTCGCATGTTGTGGCGTTGCGTTCACTGGCGCTGATGCGTGATATTTCGCCAGACTATCTCAACCGTTTCTTGGGCTATGTGGATACCTTGGCAAGGTTGGATCAAAGTGCAACGGTGACCGGACTTAACCGTAAGCTTTCTACAGGAACTGACGCCGATCGGAAAAAACGCGGTCGTCGTTAGTTGTCTTTAGGAAAAGGATTCTGGCAATGTGCGCGAGGAGCAGGGTCAGTTGCAGGCAGGAAATGCCGATGCAGAGAAGCGTCGTTGACACATGCGGGTATGTCAAACCACACTTCTCATGAACAGGCTTGCACATAAACTGCGTAGCCAACGGTTCGCGTTGTCGTTGTTGTAGCGCGTGTGCCAGTACTGTTTGACGGTGAAGCCAGTCACGGAGAAGGGGCACGGCAAAGTACGCAAATTGGCCGTGTTGGCAAGCGTTTCGCCAATGTGGCGCGGCAAAGTGGCGATCAGGTCGCTGCTTGACAAAATGGTTGACAGTCCCAGGTACCCAGGCAGTTCCAGCCGAATGCGCCGACTAATTTGCTGAGCGGCCACCGTGTTGTCGAGCAACTGGTAACTGGTACCCGGGATGATGCCCACATGGGCTTCAGATTGGTACACCTTCAGGTTCCAGTGCGTGGTGTCGTCATTCAGGATGCGAGGGTGGCGGGCGTTAACCAGGCAAACCCAGTCCTGGTCGTACAAGGTCTGTTGGTAAAACCCGGTATCCAACCAGGGCAAGAACCCCAAGGCCAGGTCTGCCTGTCCGTCTTGTAACTGCTGCGCCAAGGACCCATCAATCCGGCTGGCTGCCAGCACGACGTTCGGTGCAAGTGCCCGCACATGTGCCAACAGCGTGGGCAGCAAGGTGATGTGGCTGGCGTCGGTCATGCAAATCGAAAAACGGCGTTGCGCTTGGCTCGGCTCGAATGGGGTTTGCGGTTGCGACAGGCGCGCAAGCCCCTCAAGGACTTCACGCACGCCAACAATGAGCGACGCGGCCCGTGGTGTGGGCGACATGCCGTTTGACGTGCGTACAAACAAGGGGTCACCCAACTGTACACGCAACTTCGCGAGCCAGATCGACACCGTCGGCTGGCTTTGCCCGAGCAGCTCGGCGGCACGGGTGACGCTGCCGGTGACGTACAGCAAATCAAGCAGCCGCAGCAGCTTGGGATCGATCAGTGCTGTGTCGTTGGATTCCATGTCTGTTCTTGATGTTATATAAAAATACGCAATGAAGTGTATTGCAATAACTGCATTTACAACATGTTCAACGTTGCCTACGATCCGCTCCCACACCCCGCGCCGGAGGGTGTGTCCAGGAGAAAACGTTGAAGATATGCATGTTGGGCGCAGGTGCCTTGGGTTGTGCCATCGGTGGCGCACTCACGGCTGCAGGTCACGAGGTTTGGCTGGTCAAGCGCGACCCGGTATTTTTGAGCACCTTGCGCAGCAAGGGGCTGATCCGCCGCATTGATGGTGTGGACAGCAGCCTGGCCGTGCGCGCCGCGGCCGATTGCACTGAAATTGCGTCAACCAGCGGTGTCGTGGACTTGCTCATCGTGCTGGTCAAATCGTTTGACACGCGTAAGGCAATCGAGTCCGCGCTGCCGGTGGTGGGCGAGCAAACGGTGGTGATGTCCTTGCAAAACGGTCTGGGCCACGAAGACGTGCTCGCTGAGGTGGTTGGGCGCGCCAAAGTGTTGGCGGGCAAAACCTACACCGGCGGTGTCTTGCTGGCACCAGGCCATATCATTGCCGGCACCAAGGGCAAAGAAACGCTGATCGGCGAGCTGGACGGCAGCCTGACCGAGCGTGTGCAGCGCATCGCCGCCGTGATGAACGCCGCAGGCTTGAGCACCACGGTCAGCCAGAACATTCTGGGGGTCATGTGGGACAAGTTGCTGGTCAACGTTGCCACCGGAGCCTTGAGCGCCATCACCCGGTTGCCCTACGGTGAGCTGTACCAGGTGCCAGAAGTGCAAGCCTGTGCCGTGGCGGCTGTGGCAGAGGCCATCGCCGTGGCCAAAGCCAGCGGCATTGAGCTGACCACCGACGACCCACACGCACCCTGGGTCAAGGCGGCGGTGAGCGGGCTGTTGGCTTTCGTCATGGGCGTGTCATGGGCGTGTCATGGGCGTGTCTGGGGGGGCATCAAGGCGTGGCTGAGACTGGGCTTGGGTTGAAATGGGGCTTGAATGGGGCTGTGCTCGGGGTTCAATGCACCGATTGAATCGAGCCCAAGCGGCGAATCAATTGAAAGACCAAATCGGTTTGCATG
>CAIOAQ010000001.1 GCA_903856025.1 uncultured beta proteobacterium | reverse complement strand
GGTGCGCACCAAGACCAAGTTACGCGAGGCAGCCAACGAACATATGGCCATGCTCGACAAAACTCCAGAGAGGGTCATTGGCTACTTCCAAGATCGTCGGGTGCGTTATGCGGCTTGAGACTTCATCGGGCCGGAGCAATAATGTTCGCGTGGAATGCAAATATTTGCGGGTACACGTAGGCCCGGTTCGGTGGTGACCGCTGGCAGCGGCTTTGTCACTTTAAATGGTGATTTTGCTGGAGCGGTATGCGGCCAGGCCGCTTCCCAAAAGCGCTGTTAGCGCCGTCGACTGTGTTGAATTGCCTGTGTTGGTCGATGGAATTGAGTTACTTGCAGAGGCCATTGTTTGTTCCAATGACTTGAGCGCTTTTTGCTGTGCGGTCAAAGTCGTGCTGTACCGGTTCAAATTGTTCAATGCGGTTCCGATCGGTCCAGTGGTATTTAACTCATTGGTTGATGCCGCCACCACCTTTTGTCCGATATCCGCCATTGCAGCCAACGTGCCCATTGGGTCTGCTGCAAGAGAGGCCGCAAATTTCTTGGGATCTTGCACCAGCGTGCCATCACTTTGCATGGTCAGCCCCAGTTTCCTCATCGCATCCATTGTTTTGGGATTTGAGGTTAAGGCGGATCTCAAGTCCTGAATCACCTTTTTTGCACTCCGGGATTCTGTGGTCCAGCCAGTGGCAGCTGAGGCTTTGTTTGCTGCACCCACTGAGGCATTAAAGGCGTTGAAAAAAGTGCCAAGTGCCTTTGTGGCGTCCTGTGGTGTCGTCGAACTGGGAAGGCTGGACATGGCATGTCCCGCCACTTGACCATCTGAAAGCGCAGACTTAAGCAACCCAAATTTTGAAATTTGAGCCGTGGTGGCATCAACCTCAGACTGGGTGCGCTGCTCCACTTGGGTAAGAAATGGCGATAGGCTGGTGGTTGCAGATGTCGCCTGCGATGATGTCGTACCGTTTCCAGTGATGGAGGAAGATCCGCCAAGCAGGGCGTTGATGTTCATACAGTCGTTTGTGAAAGCTGGAATGTTTTGGATGGATTGCTCTCTGGAGAGGCTATCAGTCCAATGAGCTTCACAAATCGGATGAATGAAGCTGAAAAGCAGCGCTTTTCTGGTGATTGGGGGTGCGCAGGTGTTGCTGCTGATTTTGGTATGGCGGCCCAACCCCCCCGATTGGGAACCACTGCGGGTTATAGGTTGCCCGCGTGATCAATATCCAGGTCAATGACGATTATCTTCACCGTCATCGCGACGATGGTCGTTACGGAATTCCCGCTTGTGCTCTGGCTTGCGGTAGTGATCTTCGCCTCGAAGGTGCTCGCCGTGACGTTCCCACCAGCGGTTGTCCTGCTCGACTCTCACGAACTGCACTGGATGGCCACAAGCGTGGTAACGCTCACAGTGGCGGCCCCAATCACGAACTTCCTCAGGCGGTACATGCAGGTACATGACCGGGGCGCCATAGATCGGGCGCCCTACGATGACGGGCTGCACATTGATGACAGGCGGGGGTGGATTGTTGCCTAGAGCGATTTGTCCGTAGACCCCAGGGGCAAACTGGCCACCAATGGTTACATTGGCGTAAGACTGGGCGTTGGCAGCGCTAGCGCCAGCGCACATCAGCGCCAGAGCGACGGCTGGTGAAGCAAGCCACTTGAGGCCTCGCGCGGCAGATGTGGAACTGCGGGATGGCGCGTTGTGTTTCTTGAAGAGTGACATGTGATTCCAAAAAGTATTGAAGTACCCATTCAACGCACGAACACCTGCGCGGTTGGCAGCGGATTGGTAAAGTTTTGTTACAGACTGCGTCACCCGCTGTCGAGGCCGCCCCCACTCTACGCCGAAAATCCTACTAATTTTGCGATCCGCGGCGCCCCTATGGACAATGACTGCTTACTGTACGCCCAGTTTTTGCCGCCAACCAGGGAACAGGTTGTCGGCATCGCCCGGGAAAGACTCGAAGGCACGAGCAAATTCGTGGTGCTCCTTGGCGTACTCTATTGGATCAGCGCCGGATTTCCAGCATTCGTAGGATTGACGCAAAGAAGTGGCACCCGCAGCCGGACTGTCGATGTGGCCATAGGCACCGCCGCCTGCGGTGTTCACCACATTACCGTGCCCTAGGTTTTTGAAAAAGCCTGGCAGGCGCAACGCGTTCATACCGCCAGAGATGATCGGTGTGGTGGGTTTCATGCCATACCACTTCTGAAAGTAGACCGGTCCTTGGCACTTTTCGCGCTCGATCATGTAGGCAATGACACGGTCGTCGCCTTCGCCTTCCATTTTTCCGTAGCCCATGGTGCCCACGTGGATGCCTGAGGCACCCTGCAGGCGGCTCATCTTGGCCAGCACAAAGGCGGTGTAGCCACGTTTGGCTGAAGGAGAGGTGATCATGCCGTGACCGGCGCGGTGGTAGTGCAGGTATTGGTTGGGGTACTGACGGCGCGCGGTGGTGATCATGCCGGGGCCGCCCACAAACCCGTCCACCAAAAAGGCCAGCTTGTCGGCATCCGGGCCGAAGGTTTCCAGCGCGAAATCGGCGCGGGCACACATCTCGTAGTGGTCGTCGGCGGTGATGTTCATGGAGAACAGCTTGGCCTGGCCGGTCTCGTCCTGGGCGCGTTTCATCGCGTCATAAACCAGGGGAATGGTCTTCTTGATGGGCGCAAACACCTGGTTGCCTTGCGGTTCGTCATTCTTGATAAAGTCGCCACCCAGCCAAAACTGGTAGGCCGCCTGGGCGAAGGGCTCGGGGCGAAGGCCGAGTTTGGGTTTGATGATGGTACCGGCGATGTAGCCGCCATCTTTCACCGGGCGGCCCAGAATGCGCCACAGGTCAGAAATGTCCTTGGCCGGGCCGTCAAACATCTGGATGACACGCTCTGGCATATAAAAGTCGATCATCTTGGCGTGCTTGATGTCTCCCATGCCCTGGTTGTTGCCGATGGTCAGCGTCAAGAACGACACCAGCATGAAACGGCCGTCGGTCACATTGCGGTCGAACAGGTCCAGCGGGTAGGCAATGCGCATGTCCTCGGTGGCCTCGTCGATGTAGTACACCAGTGCATCCACACCACGGGTGAAATCGTCGGTGGTGGACACTTCAACGTTGGTGCCGGTGGACGATTCGGCCGCAAAGTGCGCAGCCGCCTCCAGGTAGCCATGACCCGATTTGGGGGCCATTTTGTAGGCGACCAAAATGTGGCCCCCTCCCTTGATGAGGTCTTCCTCCTTGAGGCTCAAGTCAGCGTAGCGCGTGGATTGGTCCATGGTGTGTCTCCGGTGGTGTGTGGCGATAAACCGGACTATAGGCAAGCCTACTCATAAATAAAATTCAAATAAATTGATTGTTCAATCAGTTTTTAATTATGAATAAAGGCATTTTCACGAGCCGAACCCATGGCGAACACCTGAGCCTCAACTCCACGCATTCATCAAGGCTCCACCCTGCTCAATCAAAAACGCTTTGAAAGCCTGCGCGGCTGGGGACAATTTTTTACTCGTCATGTGGGTGATGTACCAGTGGCCCATCGAGGGCAGGCCGTCGATGTCCACCAGCGCCAGATGACCGCTGGCGAGTTCATGGCGCACAGTGCGCAGCGACAAAAAGCTCAAGCCCATGCCAGCCATCACCGCCTGTTTGATAGTCTCGTTGCTGGGCATTTCCATGACCACGTTCAAGGGCGTTTGGTGTTCGGCAAACAGTCGCTCCATGGCTGCTCGGGTGCCAGAGCCTTCTTCACGCACCACAAACTTCTGCTCAGCCAGTGTTGAAAAGGGCAGGTGTTTACCCCGAATCAGTACATGGTCAGGTGCCGCCACGATGGACAGCGGGTTGGTGGCAAAGGGGGTGGCAATGCATTCCAGGTGGGAAGGTGACCGTCCCATGACCACCAGATCAACCTCATTGCGCGCCAGCAGACCCAGGATGTTTTCCCGGTTATCGATGCGGAGCTGGATATCGATGCCTTGATACAGCTTGCCAAAACGCACCAACAGCATCGGAATAAAGTATTTGGCCGTGCTGACCACCGCCAGGTCAATGCGACCGTTTTTGAGTCCCACGTGCTCGGCCATCAACGCTTCCAGGTCCTTGAACTGGCTCATGGCCGCCTGGGCGTGTTCCAAAAATGCTTCGCCTGCATGGGTGAGCCGGATGTTGCGACCGGCAGGTTCAATCAATGCCAATCCAAACGCCTCTTCGAGCTGGCGCAATTGCATCGACACCGCAGGCTGGGTGACAAACAGCCGCTCTGCCGCCTTGGAGACCGAACGCTGGCGCGCAACCTCCAGGAAGGTCTGGATTTGCTTCAAGGTGTACGGGCGCATGAATAAACTCCAACTCATCAGCAAAGACTGATGGTAAATTTAATAAACGTGATTGGAGTTTATGAGTTGAGCCGATTAAAGTAAACCACTCGTTGCTGATCGATCGCAACATTTTTCGCGCTGTTCCGAAAGAAACCCATGTCCGCAAGCCCCCTTGAAGCACTGATTTTCGATGTCGATGGCACCTTGGCCGACACCGAGCGCGTGCACCTGTGGGCCTTCAACCAGGCGTTTGCTGAATTCGGACTGGATTGGCACTGGGACGATGCGCTGTACAGCGAACTCCTTCAGATCTCGGGTGGCAAGGAGCGCATGTTGCACTATTGGAGGGCGTGCTACCCCGACATGCGCGAACTCGGCAGCATGGCCTTGGCCGACACGGTCAACCGTCTGCACGAACTCAAAACCGCAGCCTATGAAGGCGCCGTTCACAGCGGCGTTGTGTCCTTGCGCCCGGGCGTGCTCAAGCTTATCGAAGAGGCCTTGAACGCCGACGTGCAACTGGCCATCGCCACCACCACCTCTCCGGTGAATATCGCCGCCTTGATGCGTTACGCTCTGGGTGCAGACTGGCGGCTCAGCTTCACGGCCATTGGTGATGCCTCCACTGCGCCTATCAAAAAACCCGATCCGCAGGTGTACCTGCAGATGCTCGCGGCGCTGCAATTGCCACCGACCCAATGCCTGGCCTTTGAGGACTCCAGCAACGGCCTGCGCGCGGCGACAGCGGCGGGGTTGGCCACCATCATCACCCCGACACGCTACACCGCGCACCACGATTTTGGGGATGCATTGCGTGTGCTGCCGGATCTTGATCAGGTTGGTCTTGCGCAATTGCACCAGTGGCACATGCCAAAAATCAGCACCCCATCGTCTATAACTTCAGCAGAAAGCGCACCATGACCAGTCCCATACCGCCCGTTCTTCGCCTCGCGCCGTCCATCCTCTCCGCTGACTTTGCGCGGCTTGGCGAAGAGGTTCGCGCTATTGAAGCCGCTGGTGCCGATCTGGTGCATTTTGACGTGATGGACAACCACTACGTCCCCAACCTGACCATCGGGCCACTGGTGTGCGAGGCGATTCGCCCCCACGTCAACATCCCGATTGACGTGCACCTGATGGTCGAGCCGGTGGATACCCTCATTCCGCTGTTCGCCAAGGCCGGTGCCAATATCATCACCTTTCACCCCGAGGCCAGTCGGCACGTGGACCGCACCCTGCAACTGATCAAAGAGCACGGCTGCAAGGCCGGTCTGGTGTTCAACCCAGCCACCTCGGTGGAGTGGATGGATCACGTGATGGACAAGCTCGACATGATTTTGCTGATGAGTGTGAATCCGGGTTTTGGTGGGCAAAAATTCATCCCTTCCACACTCGGAAAATTGCGCACCGTGCGCCAACGCATTGAGGTACATCAGGCCGCCGGTGGCCAACCCATCTGGTTGCAGGTGGATGGGGGAGTCAAGACAGACAACATCCACGAAATTGTGAGCGCCGGGGCAGATACCTGTGTGGCCGGGAGCGCCGTGTTCGGTGCTCCCGATGCCGATGGTGGCTACCACACGGTGATGCGTGAGCTGCGCCGCCAGGCCGCTGGCGGTTGAACCTGTTTTTTAAAATCCACGAAGGAACTGCCATGCCACTGTCTCACCGCTCCACACTCACCCAATTTTTGATAGAAGAGCGCCGCCGCTTCCCGAGTGCCAGCGGCGACTTCAACGCGCTGATTCTGGATGTTGCCCTGGCCTGCAAGGCCATTGCGCGTGCCGTGGCGCTTGGCGAACTGGGTGGTACCCTGGGCAACCACACAGGCGAAAACGGCGACACCGTCAACGTGCAGGGTGAAACCCAAAAGAAACTCGACGTGCTGAGCAACGAGGTCTTCATCCGGCGCACCGAATGGGCTGGCCATCTGGGCGGCATGGCCTCGGAAGAGATGGATTTGCCGTACCAGATTCCTGCGCAGTATCCGCGCGGCAAATACCTGCTAGTGTTTGATCCGCTGGATGGCTCCAGCAACATCGATGTCAACGTCTCGGTCGGCAGCATTTTTTCGGTGCTGCGCGTGCCCAAAGAGGCAGAAAAATCGGGGCGCGATGTCACCGAAACCGACTTCCTTCAACTCGGCGCGCAGCAGGTGGCCGCGGGCTACGCCCTGTATGGTCCGACGACCATGCTGGTACTCACCGTGGGCGATGGTGTGAACGGTTTCACGCTGGATCCGAACCTGGGTGAATTCATGCTCACCCACCCGAAGATCCGGGTGCCCGAAGAGACGCACGAGTTCGCCATCAACGCCTCCAACAGCCGCTTTTGGGAACCGCCGGTCAAGCGTTATGTCGATGAATGCTTGGCGGGCAAGACCGGTGTTCGCGCAAAAGACTTCAACATGCGCTGGATTGCCAGCATGGTGGCCGAGGCGCACCGCATTTTGATGCGTGGGGGTGTCTTCATGTACCCCCGCGACACCAAAGACCTGTCCAAGCCGGGTCGCCTGCGCTTGCTGTACGAGGCCAACCCGATTGGCATGCTCATGGAGCAGGCCGGTGGTCGCGCCAGCACAGGCAGACAGGCCATGCTGAGCGTCCAGCCTACCTCGCTGCACCAGCGTGTCGGTCTGGTGTTTGGCTCCAAAAATGAGGTGGAGCGTCTTGAGCGTTACCACACCGAGCCGGTGGAGGAGGTGCTGAGCAACCCGCTGTTTGCTGAACGCAGCTTGTTCAGGGAATGATTATTTTGATAGCGCAATACGCACATATTGCGGGGGCTAGAGGCATTATTTAATATCAGGAGACTGTCCATGTCGATTCGCCATCCCATCATCGCCATCACCGGTTCCAGCGGCGCGGGCACCACCTCGGTGACGCGCACGTTCGAGAACATTTTCCGTCGTGAAAAAGTCACCGCCGCCGTGATCGAAGGTGACAGCTTTCACCGCTATGACCGCAAGGCCATGAAAGCCAAAGCGGCCGAGGCCGAGGCTGCTGGCAATAAAAATTTCAGCCACTTTGGCCCGGAGAACAACCTGTTCGCCGAGCTGGAAGCGCTGTTTCACGATTACGCCAATATCGGCACCGGCAAGCGCCGCAAGTACCTGCACGATCCCGAAGAAGCCGCCCCGTATCAGCAAGACCCGGGCACGTTCACGCCCTGGGAGGACGTTCCTGCCAACACCGATCTGCTGTTTTACGAAGGCCTGCACGGTGCGGTGGTCACGCCAGAGGTGAATATCGCCCAGCATCCCGACTTGCTGATTGGTGTGGTACCGGTGATCAACCTGGAGTGGATTCAAAAACTCTACCGCGACAAAAAACAGCGCGGCTACAGCACCGAGGCGGTGACCGACACCATTTTGCGGCGCATGCCCGACTATGTGAACTACATCTGCCCACAGTTCAACCACACCCATGTAAACTTTCAGCGCGTGCCCATGGTGGACACCTCCAACCCCTTCATCGCGCGGGACATTCCCAGCGCCGACGAGAGCATGGTCGTGATCCGCTTTGCCAACCCCAAGGGCATTGACTTTCAGTACCTGCGCAGCATGATCGGCGATAGTTTCATGAGCCGCGCCAACACCATCGTGGTGCCCGGCGGCAAAATGGAGCTGGCCATGCAACTCATCTTCACGCCCTTTGTCTGGCGCATGATGGAGCGCAAGAAAAAAGCCGACGGCTCCTGACACCGTGGGCTTCTGGCCGGGTGGCACGTCGGTGTGCTGACGCTCACCTGCCCGGCGTGATGGGTGCGGCCGTCAGCTGGCTTGGTTTTCGACCGAAATTTCCGCCGTCAACACCGGTCCTTTGCCGCTGAAGCGGTCCATGGCCAAATAAATGACCGGGGTAATGAACAGGGTGATGGCCTGCGACACCACCAACCCACCCACCACCGCCAAACCCAGGGGTTGACGCAGCTCGGCACCTGCACCAATGCCCAAAGCAATGGGCAGGGCCCCCACCAACGCCGCCAATGTGGTCATCATGATGGGGCGAAAGCGCAATATGCAGGCCTGGCGAATGGCCTCCTGCGGGGTCATGCCGCCATGACGTTGGGCATCCAGCGCGAAGTCAATCATCATGATGGCATTTTTCTTCACAATGCCAATCAGCAGCACGATGCCAATGGTGGCAATCAGGGTCAAATCCTGACCAAACAGCATCAGCGTTGCCAAGGCACCCACCGCTGCGGAGGGCAAGCCGGCAAAGATGGTGATCGGGTGGATGAAGCTCTCGTAGAGCACACCCAACAACACGTAGATCACCAGCAAGGCAGCAGTGATCAAAATCGCCTGACTCCCCTGCGAACTTTGAAACACTGCCGCGTCACCGCCCCAGCGGGTGATGATGGAGGCCGGCAAGCCAATCGCGCCACGGGCCTGGTCAATTTTTTCGGTGGCGTCACCCAATGCGGCACCGGGTGCCAGATTGAAAGAAACCGTGACCGCTTGCAACTGCCCCACGTGGTTGATGGAGGTCGGCCCCACTGTGCGTTTCACCGTGGTAAAGCTCGACAGGGGCACCAACGCCCCGGTGCTGGCGCGCACGTAAACGCCTGCCAGCGCACTTTCATCCTGTTTGTCCTCGGCCTGCACCTCCATGATCACCTGGTAACTGTCGGTAGGCAGGTAAAGCGTAGAAACCTGGCGCTCTCCGAAGGCGCTGTAGAGCGCATTGCGAATGGCATCCACCGACACCCCCAGCGTGTTGGCACGGTCCCGGTCAATGTCCAATTGCGCTTGAAGGCTGTTGAGCTGCGCGTCACTGGTGACATCTCGAAACAGCGGGTCGGTGCGCAAACGTTCTTGAAGCTTGGTGGCCCAAAGGTTGAGCTCATCGGCCCGCACACTTTGCAAGATATATTGGAACTGGGATTTGCTTGGGCGACCGCCAAGCTGCAGGTTTTGCACCGGCCTGAAAAACACATTGATGCCCGCCAATGTGCGCATCTTGCGTCGAAGACTTTCCACAACCTGCTTCATCGGTGGACGCTGGTTGGCGGGCTTCAAGCCAATGAACATGCGGCCCGTGTTTTGTGCGCTATTGAAGGAACTCACATTGGTCACGCTGGGGTCAAGGCGGATCAGTTTCGCCGCTTGCTCTTGCAGCCGGACCATGTCGGGAAAGGAGATGTCCTCCGATGCCTCGGTGCTGACCTGGATTTGTCCAATGTCTTCTTCCGGGAAAAAGCCTTTGGGAATGACGATGAACATCCAGACCGTTGCCACCAGGGTGGACAAGGCCAGCAGCAGCATGCTTTTGCGATGTTGTAGTGCACTGTCGAGCATCCGGGTATAGCCTGACAACATGGCGTTGAAGCCACGCTCAAACACCCGCACCAACGCACCGGGCTGCTTTTTGTGTGCATCGTCGGTCAGGAAACGACCGGCCAACATGGGCACCAGCGTCAGGGAAACGAAGGCGGAAACCACAATGGCCAGCCCCACGACCACAGCAAATTCATGGAACAAAAGCCCCAGGACACCGGGCATGAAAAAGATCGGAATAAACACCGCCACCAGGGACGTAGAGATGGACACAATGGTGAAGCTGACCTCACGGGCACCGCGAAGGGCCGCTGAAAAGGGTGGCTCGCCGTTTTCGACGTGGCGCGAGATGTTTTCCAGAACCACAATCGCATCGTCCACCACCAAACCCACGGCCAGGGTCAGGCCGAGCAGTGAAATATTGTCCAGGCTGTAGGACAAGCCCCACAGCAGTGCCACCGCACCAATCAACGACACCGGCAAGGACAAAGCCGGAATGATGGTGGCGACAAAACGTCTCAAAAATAAGAAAATCACCAGCACCACCAGCACGATGGTGCCCAGCAAGGTGACCGTCACATCGTGCAACGCATCCCGAATCGACACCGAACGGTCATTGATGGCGGTCATGGCCACCGACTGCGGCATCTGGGCTTGCAACTTGGGCAACGCCGCGCGCACCAGATCGACCACTTGCACGGTGTTGGCACCGGGCTGACGCTGTATCGCGATGGTGATCGAATTCTCACCGTTGAGGGTCGCCCAGGACTTGAGGGTTTCGAGGCTGTCGTTGACCTCTGCCACATCTTTCAGCCGGACCGGGTTGCCTGAGCGACTGCTGACAATCAGGTTTGAAAAATCTGCCGCGTTGCGCAACTGTTGGTTGGCCTGCAGTGTCAGAGATTGCACGGGACCGTCCCAAGTGCCCACGGGCGTGTTGACATTGACTGCGCGCAGGGCCGCTGCCAGTTCATCGAGCCCAATATTGCGTGCAGCCAGCGCGTCAGGGCGCACACCGATGCGCACCGCGTAACGCTTGGCACCATAGATGTTGACCTGCGCGATGCCATCAATGGTCGACAGCGACGGCGAGATCAGGTGTTCGGCATAGTCCTGCAAATCCGACGGTGCCAGCGAAGGCGAAGTCAGCGAAATCAGCAGCACCGGCGCATCTGCGGGGTTGACCTTGCGGTAAGACGGTGGCTCGGTCATGTCTTGCGGCAAGGTGCGCTGCGCGCGCAGCAAGGCGGCCTGCACGTCCACCGAAGCCGCATCGACATTGCGTCCCTGGTCAAACTCCAGCGTCAGCGAGGTGCTGCCCAAGGAGCTGATTGAGCTGATGGTATTGAGGCCTGGAACGGTTTGAAACTGCTTCTCAAGCGGCAGTGCCACTGAGCTGGCCATGGTTTCCGGGCTGGCACCAGGCAGTCTTGCCGACACATTGATCACCGGTGTGTCGTAACTTGGCAGGGCTGCCACCGGAATGCTGCGGATTCCGATGACACCTGCGCCAATGATGGCGGCATTGAGCAGCACCGTCATCACCGGACGGCGGATAAATAGTTCCGAAAAATTCATGGCGTCACCGTCGCTGCCGATGACTTGCCCTGGGCTGCCGACGCACCGGGGGCTTTGTCGCTGGGGTTCTTGTTATCCCCATTGGGTGAGCGTTCCTGCACCGCCACACCGGGGCGCAGATTCTGGCGACCATCAATGACCACCAAGTCACCCACCTGCAAGCCGGTGACCGCTGCATCAAGTCCTTGTGTGTACAGAATTTCTACCGGTCGCACGCTTGCTTTTCCATCCACCACCGTGTAAACCATCGCGCCTCGCGCAGCCTGAATCACGGCGGCCTGGGGTATCACCACCGCATCCTTGATGGTGCGGGCTTGCAACGCCACATTGGCAAACGCGCTGGGCCACAGCGTGCCTTCGGGATTTTTGAAAATGGCCTTGACTTTGACCGTTCCTGAACCCAGATCCACCGCGTTGTCGACAAACTGCAGCCGACCAGTAAATTTGACATTGCCATCGGGGAGTGTCGCTTGCACCTCCTGCCCGGAGCCTTTAAGGGCCGCCAGCGCCTCGGGCAAATTGCGTTGAGGCAAATTGAAGGCGATCGTGATCGGGTCCATCTGGGTGATCGACACCAAGGTGGTGATGTTGGCCTGAACCGTGCTGCCCTGGAAAACCGTGATGGCACCGGCGCGACCCGCTTGTGGGGCCGTGATGTAGGCGTAGGACAGGGCCACTTTAGCCGCCTGCACCGCTGCTTGATCGGCCACGATGGAGGCCGCCAAGCCATCGACCTGGGACTGTGCTGTATCCAACGCGCCTTGGGAGATGAAGTTTTGGCCCATCAACTCGCGGCTGCGTTCGAGCAGCCGCCGGGCATCGGTCAATGCCGCGTTGTCTTTGGTCAGCTGCGCCAGCGCCTTGGTCACATTGGCCTCTTCGGTGCGTGCATCCAGCGTGAACAACAAGTCACCCGCCCGGACAAACTGGCCTTCACGAAAGTGCACTTTGTTGATCACACTGGTCATCTGTGGTCGCACATCCACCGTGGAAAGCGGAGTCACGGTTCCGGTGGCTTCCAACTGCACCGGAAAATTACGTTGCTGCGCACGCACCGTGGAAATACTCACCACGGGCGCTTTGGCCACCGACGCTGCTGCCGTATCCGTTTTCCCGGAGCATCCGGCGAGCAGGGCTGCCGTCAGAACAAGTACTTCAAGGTGCGGGATGGCATTGAAGCGAGTGATGAATTTTGGGGTCATGATCAACGGGGTGTCTCGTATTGATTTTGAATGGTTGTGCTCTGGACTTTACGCAAATTGTCGCGCCAATTGCGGGCGTGGTCGGTGCGGACTACATGCGGTTTTCATCTTCATGGACGGATAACTGCGCCGATTTCACCAAATCGGTACAGTTTGAGGTACGCGCTTATCCGTGCGATGATGAACATGTAAAGCCTTGGTAAAACGCATCTATCATATATTAAACCTTGGTTCTGCAATTATTGCATTGACATTAATTGCCTAGGCAAGGTATATTCGGCAGGTGACTATCAAACTCCCTTTATCCCCAGGCGATTGCGCCGCACCGTGCTTTTATACCGCTGAAAACTACCAGCCTGGCGAGAGCGTGGGCTACATGATGAGCCGCATCATCAACCACATTGCACGCGATGTGGAATGCGACATGGAACCCCTGGGCCTGACCAATGCCCAATGGGTGCCCCTGCTGAAGCTGCATCTGGGCTGCGGCAGCACGGTCGCCGAGTTGGCTCGTGAGTCCGATCTGGATGCGGGCTCGATGACACGCCTGCTGGATCGTCTGGAGGCCAAACAGCTGTGTCGGCGGGTGCGATCGGTGGACGATCGCCGCGTGGTCCACATTGAACTCACACCCGCAGGCACGGCTGCCGCTGATCAGATTCCGGCGGTGCTCAGCCGGGTACAAAACGCGTACCTGGCCGGCTTTTCGCTGGAGGAATGGCGCACCCTTCAAAACCTATTGGGGCGCATGCTCAACACCGCGCTTACCCTGCGTGAGTCCAAGGATACCCATGACAATTGATTCCCTTATGCCCCGCGCGAATGCGTTTGCAGTGGCGGCAGCATTGGCCACCCTGGTTGTGCTCACCGGTTGCGCCAACTCTTCCGGCATCACATCACAGTCCAAGTTGCTGGATGCGCAACAGGTGGGGCTGGCCCCTTCTCCAGCCAGCCAGAATATACCGCTGGATGCCCAGTGGTGGCGCGCCTTTGGTGACGACACCCTGAACCAGCTTGAAGCGCAAGCGATGCAGACCAGTCCCAGCCTCAAGCTGGCACAAGCCCGTCTGGCAAGCGCGCAGTCTGTGGCGCAACTCATCCATGCCGCAGACGGTCCGCAACTGGCGGCGCAAGGTGACATCACGCACCAGCACTACACCGCCAACGGCTTGTATCCACCGCCGCTGGCAGGCAATGTGTATGACAGCGCCAACCTGATGGTTGGTGCAAGTTGGGAGCTGGACTTCTTCGGCAAAAACCAGTCCGCGCTACAAGCGGCGCTGGGTGCTGAGCGGGCCGCACAAGCCGACGCACAAGCCGCGCGCGTGCTGTTGACGGTCAAGGTGGCACAAACCTACTTCGCCTGGTTGGGGCAAAACGAGCAGCGCAGCGTGGCCCAGCAGGTGCTGCAGCAGCATGAACAAATACTGGCACTCGTCAAAGCCCGCCATGACGCGGGGGTGGACACGCCGTTGGAGCTGCGCAGGGCGCAAGGCAGCTTGCCCGAAGCGCGCCTGCAGTTGACCAAAATAGACGAACAGATGGCCCTGACTCGTCACGCGCTCGCAGCCCTTGTTGGAGATCAAAACAAGCCTATAGCCATCGAATACAAAGCACTATCAGCTATTAAAAACGTAGCGTTATCGAGCGCCATTGGCACCAACCTGTTGGCACAGCGGGCAGACGTGGCTGCCGCACTTTGGCGCGTACAGGCCGCCGACAGTGGTGTGGACAGCGCACGCAAACAGTTCTACCCCAACATCAACCTCACTGCGTTTGCCGGCTTTTCCAGCATCGGCTTGGACCAACTGCTGAAGTCGGGCAGTCAGCAGTGGGGCGTGGGTCCGGCGCTGAGTTTGCCGCTGTTTGACAGTGGCCGACTGAGGGCCAACCTCAGTGGCAAAACCGCCGAGCGCGACGCCGCAGTGGAAAGCTACAACAGCGTGGTCATCAATGCGGTGCACGATGCCCTTGACCAGCTCACCAGCGCCCAGGCCATTGCGTTGCAACAATCCCAGCAGGCACAAGCCGCACAAGCAGCCGAAGACGCCTGGGCGGTGGTGCAAGAGCGCCAGCATGTCGGTTTGACCAATGCACTGCAGGTGCTCAATGCCCAGAGTGCGGTGCTGGAGCAGCGCCGCCTCGGTGCCGATCTGGCCACACGTGCACTGCAAAACCAGGTGGCGCTGGCGCATGCGCTGGGTGGTGGATTCACACCCAATGAGCCATTGGCCCATCCATAATATGCTACTATATTAATAGCGTTTATCAAAGCATTAACGAGGGCTAGAAGCCTATTTCATCTATAACGCCACCCCACAGACCTGACACCATGACCACACAGCAAGCGACATCTTCGACAGGCGCGGCGACACCGACCCATGCAACTTCCCATGCCACGACCCGAGCCAAGAACACCCGGAAAAAAGCCCTCACCGCGCTGGCCGCAGTGGTGGTGGTCGCGGGTCTGGGTTGGTCCGCCTACGAATTTTTTGTGGCCAGCCATTATGAAAGCACCGACAATGCTTACGTGCAGGGTGACGTGATCCAAATCACCCCGCAAATCGGCGGCACCGTGACCCGCATCCTGGCCAGTGACACCGACTTTGTGAAAGCCGGCGAGCCGCTGGTGCAGCTTGACCCCGCCGATGCCCGCGTGGCATTGGACCAGGCGCAGGCCGCGCTGGCGCAAGCAGTGCGCCAAGCACGCACGCTGTACGCCAACAACGCCACGCTCAGTGCGCAGATTGCCCTGCGCGAAGCCGATGCGACCAAAGCACGCGTCGAGTTGGCACGCACCAGCGACGACCTCAAACGCCGCCAATCGCTCAGCGCCCTTGCCGCCGTGTCACAAGAAGAAATGCAACATACACAGCAGCAATTTGACACCGCCCAAAGCATGCTCAACGCCGCCCAAGCCGGCGTGTTGGCAGCACGCGAACAACTGCTCAGCAACCAGGCCTTGACCGATGGTGCCCGTGTGGACCAGCAGCCCAGTGTGTTGCTGGCGGCAGCGCGCGTGCGTGAGGCGTATCTGGCCACCCAGCGCACCACGCTGGCGGCACCCGTGGGCGGCTACGTGGCCAAGCGCACGGTGCAACTCGGCCAGCGCGTGGCTGCCGGTGCGCCTTTGATGTCGGTGATCGGCTTGAACAAACTCTGGGTGGAGGCCAACTTCAAGGAAGTACAGCTTCGCAACATCCGCATTGACCAGCCGGTGACGCTGGTGGCGGATCAATACGGCAAAAAGGTACGCTATACCGGCACCATCAGCGGTTTGGGCGCAGGAACCGGGGCCGCCTTTGCGCTGCTGCCCGCCCAAAACGCCACCGGCAACTGGATCAAGGTGGTGCAACGTGTGCCGGTGCGTGTGGCGTTGGATGCCAAGCAGCTCGCAGAGCACCCGCTGCGTGTCGGTTTGTCGATGACGGTCGAAGTGGACGTGAGCAAGACCGACGGGCTCGCCCTGGCCGATGCACCGCCCAAAATAGTGTCTGACACCACGCTGGCTGCCAGCGACGATGCCGGTAACGTCCTCGTGGCGCGCGTGATTGCTGCCAATTTGGGGCAAGCACCTGGCAAACTTCCGGCCAAGCGCTGATCGCGCCTCGTCTTCCATCGCTGAAACCATGCCTCATTCCACCCCCGCCGCTGGCTACCTTCACCCGCCACCGCTGACCGGATCGGCCCGTCTGTGGGGCACGCTGGCGCTGTCGGCGGCCACGTTCATGAACGTGCTCGACAGCTCCATCGCCAATGTGTCGCTGCCGGCCATTGCCGGTGATCTGGGTGTCAGCCCGAATCAGGGCACCTGGGTCATCACCAGTTTTGGCGTGGCCAACGCGATTGCCGTGCCGCTCACCGGCTGGCTGTCGCAGCGTTTTGGTCAGGTGCGCCTGTTTGTCACCAGCGTCATCCTGTTTGTGCTGACCTCCTGGTTGTGCGGGTTGGCACCGAACATGACCACCCTGATCGTCTTTCGGGTGTTGCAGGGCCTGGTGGCCGGGCCAATGATTCCGCTGTCGCAAGCCTTGCTGTTGTCGAGTTATCCGCCGGCTTTGGCGGGCGTGGCGATGGCGCTGTGGTCCATGACGACGCTGATTGCGCCGGTGCTGGGGCCGCTGTTGGGGGGCTGGATCACCGACAACATCTCCTGGCCGTGGATCTTTTTCATCAACATTCCGGTGGGGGTGGGTGCCGCGTTCATCACCTGGAGCATCTTTCACAAGCGTGAGAGCCAAATCAAAAAGCTGCCCATTGACTCGGTCGGACTGGCGCTGCTGGTGTTATGGGTCGGGTCCATGCAAGTGATGCTGGACAAGGGGCAGGAACTGGACTGGTTTCACTCGCCCTTGGTGGTGGCCTTGGCTGTGGTGGCTGTGGTGGGTTTTGTGGCCTTCCTGATATGGGAACTGACCGAAGAACACCCGGTGGTGGATTTGACGCTGTTCAAACGGCGCAATTTCTGGGCC